>JAHDDD010000110.1 GCA_020629535.1 Saprospiraceae bacterium | reverse complement strand
ATTTAGGCAATTAAAAAACGTCGGAAATTAGAACGATGTTCCAATTGTAAGTTTTATCTCGTTTGGTCTGGTCTTAAAACCGTTGTCTAAGACATTGGCAAAATGTAAATTGTTACCAACCGATTTGACCATGCGGATGTATCTCACATCTATATTGAAGACACCGAGATCTATACCAAACGCTGCTTGACTACCTAAATTTATTCCTGAATTTTTTACTTCAACTCCTGGAAGTGCTGTAAAATCTGACTTTGTGGACACATTTTTTCCGAAAATAGGTCCTGCGCCAAGTCTGAATTTTTTGTATTTCCCTCCTGCTAATACAGAAATGTCGATATTTTGGAATTTCTGATAGTATACTTGAGCTCCTTGTGCTTTTTCTCCATAAAGAGAAACCTCAAATGATGAAGTATAGCTATTGTGAAGCGCAGCTACTTGTAAAAAGGCAAAATCAAATGATCTTTCGCCATAAACTCCAAAAGTCTTAGAAATACTGTTTCCAATGAAATCAAGTTCATATGCTAATGCATCTTGATGAAGAACAACAATAACTGATTCATTGCTGGTCGTGCTGGCACCGACGCCAACTCTAGGTCCAAAAGACCATTGACCAAAAATACTGGTTGTGAAAAGGGTGAGGAAAATTGCAATAATTCCTTGTCTCATATAATCCGTTGTTTTGCAATTAAGATTGTGAAAATTTAATACGTCACAAATTTATATTCTATTTTCCAATTGAAATTGCATCCTGAACGGAAGAATAAACTGTATAATCCTGTAACTGAAAAATAAAATACTACTAGAAGGGATGTTGGGTTTACGTCTTTTCGACAAACAAATATTAATTACAATTTTAGCGGGAAACCTGTTTTTTTCAATATTTCATCACATTTGCAAAGCTTCGTACATTTGGCGCCACACAACAGTTGCAAAATGCCAAAAGATCACAAAAACACTATGCAAGACAAGTATTTAGCAAGAGGAGTTTCGGCTTCAAAGTCTGATGTGCATGAAGCCATCAAGAATCTAGACAAAGGATTGTATGAATTTGCCTTTTGCAAAGTCCTTCCTGATATCGTTGCCGGTGACCCGGAATATGTTAACATCATGCACGCAGACACCGCAGGCACCAAAACAAGTCTGGCATATTTATATTGGAAGGAAACTGGAGATTTAGATGTTTGGAAAGGTATTGTACAAGATGCCTTGGTTATGAATTTGGATGATATGGCCTGTGTTGGTTGTGTTCAGGATATCATCATCTCCTCAACGATTGGTAGGAATGCCCAGTTGATTCCCAAAGAAGTTTTGAAAGCATTGATCGATGGAGGACAAGAATTCATTGAAAGAATGAATGAGTTTGGAATCAAATTGCATCATTCTGGTGGAGAAACAGCAGATGTAGGTGATATCGTGAGAACCATTGACGTTGGTTTTACAACATTTGCTCGGTTATCAAAAGAAGATCTCATTGTGAATGAAATCAAAGATGGAGACTTGATAGTTGGTCTAGCATCATTTGGTCAATCCTCTTACGAGAATGAATACAATGGAGGAATGGGTAGCAATGGTCTAACTTCAGCAAGACATGATGTTCTTGATCATCACTATGCAAAGAAGTATCCTGAATCATTTTCACCTCAAACAGATCTTGGCTTTATTTACAACGGTTCCAAAAAGCTGACTGATAAAATTACCATTGACGGCAAAAGCATTGACATAGGTAAACTGATTCTTTCGCCCACAAGAACGTATCTACCGGTCATAAAGAAAATACTTGACCAACTCAAAGGAGAAATCCATGGGATGATTCATTGTACAGGTGGAGCTCAAACAAAGGTTTCAAAATTCATAGATAAAAAACACATTATAAAAGACAACCTGTTTCCCATACCGCCATTGTTTGAAATGATACGAAAAGAATCAAATACCGATTACAAAGAAATGTATCAAGTATTCAATATGGGGCACAGATTAGAAGTCTACATACCTGAACACAGAGCCCAAGATGTTATTGACATTTCAAAGGAATTCAACATTGATGCGAAGGTCATCGGTAGAGTAGAAAGCGCATCCGAAAATCGGATAAGTATCACAGGACCGGAAGGAAAGTTGGAGTACGTCTAGTGTTACTTTTCTTTCTGCTTAGCAGCCCATTTTTCTTTTGCCAATTGTTGAAGATCTTTAACAGTGTCGGTCTCGTCAATGATTTCTTCTCCCAATAGTGTTTCGAACAAGTCTTCCTGACTTACCAAACCAATGACATTCCCAAATTCATCGACCACGACCATCAGATGCTGTCGTTCCTTCGTAAGGTTTGAAAAGAGGTCAGGCAGTTCTGTTTGATCGGTAATAAATTTAACAGGCTTTTTGATGTCTTTCAACTTTGTAGTGTGCTTGTCTTCAGCCATCTTTTCAAGAATTTCATCCTTGAGAACAATTCCTGTGATGTTATCGGTCTGATCAGCGTATACAGGTATACGTGAAAATCCCATTGACTTATTGTTGTTGTAAAAGTCTGAGATAGTCTCTTCTTCATTTGCCATAAAGGCCACCGTTTTTGGTGACATTATATCGCGGACCCTCATTTTCTCAAAGTTGAGAAGATTGGTAATAATTTTTGATTCTGCTTTCTGAATACCTCCTGATTCTGCAGCCACATTTGTCATGGCAGCAAAGTCGCTTCTGCTCAATACAGACTTCTCTTTGTCTTTTTTGAGTTTCTTGGTAATCAATTGAGAAACCCAAACAAGTGGAGCAAGAAGAAAAAGAAGTATCTGGAGAGTTCGTACAGTAAATGGCGTCAAAGCTTTCCAATTATTTGCTCCAATGGTTTTCGGAATTATTTCTGAAAGTATCAATATGGCCAGTGTCATTACACCCGCAATGATAGACTCATATGATATTCCAAAGATGCTGTGATCTGGAGAACCGTAAAGCTTACCAGCAATTGCACCAACTCCCATCGCCCCAACCGTGTGCGCAATGGTATTTAAGGTTAAAATCGCGGACAATGGACGATCAATGTCTTCTTTGTATGCATTCAATAATGTTCCGGTTTTACTTCCAGAGGCCTCGCTGGTTCTAATGTAAGCTGGGGTTACACTCAAAAGGACGGCTTCCAATATTGAGCATAAAAAAGAGAAGCCAATTGAAACTGCTGCGAATACTAATAATGTGATCATTTCTTTAAATTCTGGTGCAAAGATACTTTACCTATCTATTAAATAAAATTCTAATATTATTCTGCTCAAACTTCAGGCTAGTTTTTTAAGAATTCAATGAACATCGAACTTCCTGACTTGAAATGTCGGCTAATAATGTTTTAGAAATATTTAAGGAATAATAAATTTCTTTTGTGCGTTAAATGATCAACAATTTTTTATTTGCCTGATGCTTTACAAACGGGTTACAAATGACATCATTCAAAATTCTAATGTAATATCTTTAAATAACGAAATTTACAATAGTATGAGGGTGTTGAATTCCAAAATGAGAATAGTTTTGGGGCTATTGATTATATCAATGGTTCTAATGCTACCAATCGGGAACAGTTTGTTCTCTTCCGAAACCGATGTGGTTGTTAAGATTCCTACTTTAAAGGTTAACATGTATGCGATGGGCATGCAAGAGATAGATCAACAGGTCTATTTGAACATTGGTGAAAATCTTGAATATCTTAATCAAGAATTTGAAGGATCTATCAATTTTGTCCTTGGAGAATTATTCATGGATCAAAATGGGGCATATTTGCCAGATCTATTTGAAGATTTTAAAGCCGGTGATCAAAATATGATCGAAAGGCTGGTGAATCCATTAGAGCAACCCACCGGGGTAAATGTATTTATTTTCAATACATATTGCGAAGATGGTACTGATAATGCATTGATGGGCTTTACGCCTGTTTTAAGAAGCAGTCATTATCGTTATGAAGGGGCTAGTCCAAATTTTGACAGAATCTTTATTGCGTATGAAGGCTTGGAAGATAAAACAACATTGGTGCACGAAATGGGACATTTTCTTGGACTAAAGCATCCATGGGAAATGACAGAATATGCAAGAAAGTCATTGGGCATTCAGCGATTTAATGTCGCCAGAAATCATATGAATTACGGATATGAAGTAGACCAATTTACGACAAGACAATTGGAATCTATGAGGAGACATGCCGTAAACTACAGAAGTTACTTGACAGAGGATATTAGATCCATCGTTTTGAAGCCTTAGAAAGGAAACTAAAGGGCAAAAAAATTCCCAAAAAAGCATGGCTTCTTTAAGTCGCGCTCTTTTGGGACAAGTAATCTTAAACTCCTAATGCAAAGATAGACATTAGTTATATATAATAAAGTAAAATCCTACAGCAATTACATATTATTATTTATTGTAATATGTAATTCTCTATTTTATAGATTAGATTTTGATAGACTTTAAAATCTTTAACAATTTCTTTAAATGGAAAATCATTTTCAGTTCCAACATTCCTTTCATCTGATCACTTATTATTCTATCAATTCTGGATTCACAATACGTCGAGGCCTAATTCCATTTTCATATCTTAGCTCTGATGAGCAAACAACTTCGGTGGCATATTGGACTTTGGGTCGCGTATTTCTTGTTGGTATATTATCAGGATCTCCTTTCTGAAACATGGACATTTCCTGTTGCCATTTACAATTTGAGTTCTTTCGGACTTATAGTAGTTTCATTCTATCTTTTCTATTTGTGGATTGCTCCGCAATTTTTAAAACCAGGAAAGTACATTTACATTTTCTTTTCTTTGTTTGCTTTAATCGCAGTCAATTATCTTTTGCAAGAAATGTTGAATCCATGGATTTTTGGATCAGATAATTATTTCCAAACAGGCTTTTTGGAAGACCTTGATTCCAATCTCTTTTTATCGTTTGTACCCGCAGCAGCTGGGACCCTTCTCTTCATGTTTGAACAACGGCAAATCAACCAAGCAAATGCACTTAAACTTCAGAACGAGCGTAATGAATCTGAACTGGCGTTTCTCCGAAGTCAGATTAATCCTCATTTTCTTTTTAACACGATGAGCTTTTTGCACACCAGAGCTTTTAAACTTGATGAGAAGCTGGCCAATTCCATTCTGAGGTTGTCTGATGTGATGAGATATACTTTAAAAAACAGTAAATCAGCTACGATTACGGTCCAAGAAGAAATCACCTTGGTCAAAGACTTGATAGATATATACAAAGACCGGTTTGGTGAAAAGTGTTTTGTGAATTTGAATATTGCAGGATCTGACTTTGAACAGAAGTTCGAACCATTGATCTTGATGCCCTTTATTGAAAATGCTTTCAAGCATGGTGTGTATTCCAATGCTGCATTTCCTATCGATTTTAATTTGAATGTCAGTAAAGGCAAATTGACATTTTCCGTTAGGAACAAAACAAAACATCAAATCAAAGATGAAGTATCAGGAATTGGAATTTCAAATTTGAAACGTAGACTTGAGCTTATGTATCCTAATAATTACCAATTGGATATTGATGATAATGGAGAGACATATCACGCAGTTTTAAAAATCAATTTATGAGTACTGAAAAACTAAACTGTTTGGTCGTTGATGACGAACCCCACGCAACAGAAATATTAGAAATGTATATCCAAAAAACACCCTTTCTGCACATGGTCAATGCTGAAACAGATCCGTGGAAAGCCATTGAATATTTAAAGAGCAACAAAGTTGAAATACTTTTTCTTGATATCCAGATGGAAGGCTTGTCAGGTCTCCAGGTGATGGATCTATTACAAGAAAAACCAGCTGTTATTCTCACTACAGCCTACGAACAATATGCCCTGAAAGGCTTCGAATACAAAGTTTCAGATTATCTCCTAAAACCTTTCTCATACGATCGGTTTTTAAAAGCAGTCAATCATGTCAAGGAAAATCAAATGTCAAATTCACCTACTGAATCCATTGTAAGTACTCCCTCAAAATCTGATACATTGACTTCTTCTCCCACTCACTTTATGATAAAAGGAGACGCGAAGAATAAATTCCACAGAATTAAATTTTCAGATATTCAATACATTGAAGGTCTCAAGAATTATGTAAAATTCCAATGCTCAGATCAGTCAATCACAGCACTTTATAGCATGACATCTTTGATGGATCTGCTTCCTGAAAATTCATTTATAAGAGTGCATAAATCATTCATCATCAATCTTGATCATGTCAATATGGTGGAAGGGAATCTTATCAAAATCGGATCTTCTCAGATACCCATTGGTGCGAGTTTTAAAAAGTCATTTCTTGATAGAATCAAAAGTTAGAAATATGAAGTATATACTTTTTGTGACATGTATTTTATTTTTTACCCTCGCCTGTAAAGATTCAATACCTGCAAAGAATACTGATGAAATTTCTGCTCAAAACAATTGTTTCAAAATCTGCTTCGGGTCTTGCAGCGATGAAGACAAACCACAAAAACTTTGGAAAGATGTCCTTGCGGAGAATGCAGATGTCTGGATTTGGCTAGGTGATAACATATATGGTGATAGCGAAGATGCTGAAGTACTCAAAACGAAGTACAAAAAGCAAAAGAACAATATCGACTATCAAGCAATGATTAAATCCATGGAAATCATTGGCACTTGGGACGATCATGATTATGGTGAAAATAATGCAGGTAAGCACTTCAAGGGTAAAAAAGGTAGTCAACAAGAATTGTTAGATTTTCTTGATGTACCAAAGAATGACATCAGAAGGAGTCGTGAAGGCGTATATGCAGATTACAAATACAATCATGATTCGATTTCAATGCATGTATTTCTTCTCGATTGTCGATATTTTCGAGATGATCAAATTGTTCAGGAAGGAACGCATATTCCCAATTCGACAGGAACCATCTTAGGTGATGATCAATGGAAATGGCTGGAAGATAAACTGAAGGAGTCAGAAGCTGACATCCACATCTTTGCTTCAGGAATTCAAGTGCTTCCAGAACAACATCGATTTGAAAAATGGGCAAATTTCCCAAATGAAAGAACAAGATTTCTCAACCTCCTTTCTGCCTCCAATGTAAAGGTACCATTGATTATTTCAGGCGATAGACACATAGGAGAAATTAGTCAGATCGAACACAACGGCAAAACAATTACAGAAATAACTTCCAGCAGTTTAACCCATGGCTGGTCCAATCGTAGAACGGAAGAAAACAAACACAGAAAGGGTGACATCGTCTACGACATTAACTATGGATTGATCCAAATTTGTTTAGACAATGATTCGCAAATAGAAGCTTTGATCAAAACTACCCAGAGAAAGGTGATGGCAAAAACAAGTGCAACATTCCTTGAATAATGCTTAATTTTGCATTCTTACTGAAATGCATGAGTACTATTAAACGAGTTATTCTTATTGTGCTGGATAGTGTTGGGATTGGTGAACTGCCAGATGCAGCAGCTTACAATGATGAAGGAAGTAACACGCTGGGGAATATTGCCAAATTATATAAGGATCTAAAGATTCCTAATCTCGTAGCCATGGGTTTGGGAAATATTGATCCAAACAATTCACTTGGAAAAACAAAGAGTCCTACTGCCAGTTTTGCAAAAGCCATTGAAAAGTCAGCAGGAAAAGATACAACGACCGGTCATTGGGAAATCAGTGGCATTGTACTTGACAAACCTTTTCCAACATTCAAAGATGGATTTCCGAGAGACTTTATCTTTGAATTTGAGAAAGCAATCGGAGTGAGTACCATTGGAAATGTTTCAGCTTCAGGTACAGTCATCATCAATGAGCTCGGCGATCAGCATGTTCAGTTTAAAACTCCAATTGTTTACACCTCTGCTGACAGTGTTTTTCAAATTGCCATGCATGAAGATATTTTTCCTATTGAACAACAATACGAAATTTGCAAAATAGCTAGAAAAATGTTGGTCAATGATCTAGAGGTAGGCAGAGTTATAGCTCGTCCTTTTGTCGGATCTGACGGTGACTACACAAGAACCTCAAGAAGAAAAGATTTCGCGGTCAATCCACCTGACAATATTTTAGATGCACTTCAAGACAATGGAAGGAATGTCTATTCAGTCGGTAAAATTGTTGATATATTTAATGGAAAAGGTATTTCTAATTATGTAAAAACAGCCAATAACGAAGAAGGTATAAATGAAACCATCAAAGCCATCAAGACCGGAGAAAAAGATTTCATATTTACCAACCTTGTTGATTTTGATATGTTGTACGGGCATAGAAGAGATGTGGAAGGCTATGCGAAGGCACTTATGTATTTTGATCAACGATTACCAGAAATTATAGAAGCCCTAAATGAAGATGATTTGCTGATCATTACGGCAGACCATGGCAATGATCCGAGTGCTCCTGGCACAGATCACACCAGAGAATACATACCTATCATTAATTATGGGAAACGCATACAAGCTGGAGTTAACCTAGGAATACGTTCAAGCTTTGCTGATATAGCAGCAACGGTAGCTTCTGCTTTAGATGTTCCTTTTGAAGGATCTGGAGAAAGCTATTTTATGAATATCCAAATTCAAAATTGAGTATTTGAACACAGTAAATCTTATAAAAAAGAAACGTGATGGAGAAGAACTCCTTGAGGAAGAAATTGAATTCTTAATTCAAGGCTATGTCAATGGAGAAATCCCAGATTATCAAATGTCTGCTTTCTTGATGGCCATGTACTTTCAAGGTATGTCTGAAACAGAAACAGTGGCACTTACCAAATGCATGATTTCTTCTGGAGACAGCATGGATCTCAGTCCAATCTCCGGTGTAAAAGTAGACAAACATAGCACAGGTGGAGTAGGAGATAAGACAACGATTATATTGGCACCATTGGTCGCAGCAGCTGGAGTTCCTGTAGCAAAAATGTCTGGTCGTGGATTGGGCCATACCGGTGGAACCATTGACAAACTAGAATCCATACAAGGATTTTCAGTAGAAATGACCGAACAACAATTTATCGACCAAGTAAGGAAAATAAACATCGCTGTATGTGGACAAACAGGAAACTTCGTTCCTGCTGACAAACTCATTTATGCTTTAAGAGATGTGACCGCTACCGTAGATCAATATGCGTTGATTGCATCAAGTGTTATGAGTAAGAAATTGGCCACCGGATCAGATGCCATTGTCATTGATATGAAGGTGGGTGAAGGTGCTTATGTTCCCGATGTGGAAAGTGCCAGAAAATTGGCCGCCATGATGAAAAGCATTGCCAGCAGTATGAATAAAAAGCTTGTGGTGGTGATCACTCAAATGGCCCAACCCCTGGGTAGAACGATTGGCAATGCACTGGAGTTAAAAGAAGCCATCGATATACTGCATGGAAAAGGACCTGAAGATGTCATAGAATTGTGCTTAGAATTAGGTGCATACATGATCATGTTCGCTGGCAAAGCCCAATCTAAAAAAGAAGCAAAAGAACAGCTAAAAGAATTATTAAATAATGGCCAAGCTTTCGATAAGTTCAGAGAGTTTATTGACCTTCAAGGTGGTGAAATTTCAATGATTGAGAAGCCAGATACATTGCCAAGCGGGCATTTCTCGAAAGAGATCATATCTCCATCTTCAGGATACATTGAATCACTCAATGCAAGAAAAGTTGGCGTTGTTTCTATGAATTTAGGCGCAGGCAGAAAAACCAAGGAAAGTCAAATTGACATGGGTGCCGGCATAGTGCTTCACAAGAAAATAGGAGATAAGGTTGAGGAAGGGGAATCATTAGCAACATTGTATACAAATGACGAAAGTTCGCTGAAAACAGGTGAATCAATATTAAATGCATATACTTTTACGATGCAAAAACCCGCCGAACCTCCATTAATATTGGAGGTCATTGAATAATTTAGAAACAAATTTTGGTTTAATACTTGTATTAAACTATTGATTATAATTTTGACAGAAAATAAGCCTCAAATGGCGAAGACAAGAACTCGAAAAAAACAAAAATCGAATCAATCCGACCTCATTCCAAGGAATGATGGAATTCCATTTGACCCAGATTTGATTACTGGTTTGAACATCAATAGGAGTGCCGTTGAAAGAAGAGCAAGTACATTAGGGAAGAGAAGATCAGTCAAAAAACAATGGCAAGCCGCGTGGCTGCTCAATGCCATCAGATTTATTGATCTTACCACCTTATCTGGTGATGATACACCAGGCAATGTAAAAAGACTGGTTGCCAAAGCTCTTTCTCCAGTGAGACCTGATGTACTCAAAGCATTGGGTATGGAAGATGAGAATATCACTACCGGTGCTGTATGCGTTTATCACAATCTCATCCCATTTGCCAAAGAAGCAATGGGCGAAAAGACATTGCCAATTGCTGCAGTTTCAACAGGTTTTCCCGCAGGCCTCATTCCTCTAAAGGAGAAATTAAAGCAAATAGACCTTTCGGTGAAAGCTGGAGCTACTGAAATCGATATTGTAATCAGTAGATCTTTGGTTTTAAATTCAGAATGGAAAGCCTTATACAAAGAAGTTGCTGCATGTCGTGTAGCTTGTGGTGATGCACATATGAAGACGATTCTTGCCACTGGTGAAATTCCCACTTTGACAAAAGTAGCAAGAGCTTCTTGGGTAAGTATGATGGCTGGGTCAGATTTCATTAAAACCAGCACGGGCAAAGAGCCAGTCAATGCAACCATTCCAGTAAGTCTTGTGATGACAAGGGCTATTAGAGAGTATCATGAATTGACAGGATACAAAGTTGGTTTCAAACCGGCCGGTGGAATCAGAACAGCAAAACAAGCATTGACTTGGATGATTCTCATCAAAGAAGAACTAGGCGATGAATGGCTGAATCCACATTTATTCCGATTTGGTGCAAGTAGTTTGCTCGCCGATATTGAAAGACAATTGGAACATCACATTACCGGAAGTTACTCTGCTTCATTCAGACATCCGATGGGATAATTAATTAGTAATTAGGTAAAGCACAATTTTAGAAAATGACCTTAAAAGAGATATATAAATCAATGGATTACGGACCTGCTCCTGAAAGTCCAAAAGCAGCAAATGAATATCTTGAATCCAAAGGAAGAAAGTTTGGATTATACATCAATGGAAAATGGACTGATCCGATGTCGAAAAAGTATTTCGATTCAATCAGTCCTGCAACTGAGAAAAAACTGGCGCGAATTGCTGACGCCAACAAGAAGGATGTTGATATTGCAGTTTCAGCTGCCAAGAGAGCTTTGCCAAAATGGGCAGGTCTTAAACCGCACGAAAGAGCAAAATATTTATACGCAATTGCACGTCAAATTCAGAAGCACTCCAGACTGTTTTCAGTCCTTGAGTCTATGGACAACGGCAAACCCATACGTGAAACACGTGACATAGATATTCCATTGGTCGCAAGACATTTTTATCATCATGCAGGATGGGCTCAATTAATGGATTCCGAGCTTAAAGAGTATGAAGAGATTGGTGTGATCGGTCAAATCATTCCATGGAATTTTCCACTACTGATGCTTGCATGGAAGATCGCTCCTGCATTGGCAATGGGCAATACATTGGTGATGAAACCAGCCGAATTTACATCTTTAACTGGATTATTGTTCGCAGATATATGTGATCAGATTGGTTTGCCTCCAGGAGTTGTAAATATTGTTACTGGTGATGGAAAAGCTGGAGCAGCAATTGTTGATCATCCTGATGTTCAAAAGATTGCATTTACAGGATCAACTGAAGTAGGTAAAATTATAAAAAGAAATACAGCCGGAACTG
>JAHDDD010000109.1 GCA_020629535.1 Saprospiraceae bacterium | reverse complement strand
AGTTTTTGAGGAAGGTTGTTTATGTTGATTAATAATTAATCTTCATTTTTTGTCTACCGCACAAAAAACAAAAAGAGTTGAATCTCCTATTACAAACTCAATTAACTACCGAAACTTAAATAAGTAATTATTCACAAATCAACTCTGTTTTCAAAACAAGTCTCTCAGCGAGCGAAGCGAGCGATCCGGCTTCCCGCAGTGAATGCAATGAACGATCTCGCTTCTCTAAACGAATACAATGAACGATCTCGCAGTGAGCAAAGCGAACGATCTTTTTTCATCTTCTTATAAAAAAAGCAGCATTGATCGAAAGGAAATGTGGTCTCTGCTCAAAACCTTTCTCCAGATTCTTGTAGAATAGTAATTCATTCACGCCATGAAAATGGTATTCATAGCTAAAACCTAAGCAAACATTCTCAACATTGTACCCTATCAATATTGTCGCTGTTGGCTCGAAGCTTGAAAATCGTTCTTCTACCTCTGGAAGAAAACCCAAGGGTTCACTTTCAAAGACCTTGAATGAAAAGGTGGGACCTACACCCAGTTTAAAATTTCCAAACTGGATTCCACCAAGTACAGGTACCCTCAAAAAAGCAGCTGACTTTCGGACCAGACGCGAATCCTCTTCTGGCAAATAATAATTGATGAAATCAAATTGGGTTCTTCTAAATTGGGCACCAGCTTCAGCCTGAATAAATGCGTTTTTAAAATCGTAGCGAATGGCAAAAGAAGGTGTGGGCATTACCAATTGACGGGAGAAGGCAAGACTGTAAATCACATAGTTTTCATCATTGTCGAAAAGCTGCTCTGAGTGATCAACAAACGAATAAGTAAAGGCCAATTTGCCACCCATGTAAAGTTGCGCTTGACATTGTAAAGCCCAACAAAAGAAAAATACAAGTAAGATTTGCCGCAAGTCCATCCTTACAAAAATAGTAGAAAACGCTTGTGTAATAATTACTTTAAGAAACAAACTTTATGATATGTCACTTTGAGACCAATTGGCAATGCATGGCCGCACCAATAATACCAGCATTATTTTTCAATACTGCTGGGGTCACATTTAGATTAGGATTTATAAACTCCTGATACTTTTCAAACTTTTTACTGATACCTCCTCCAATCATCATCAAATTTGGAGAGAAAATTCGATCTACATATTCCAAGAATTCATTCAACTCCTTACCATATTCTTCCCATGAAAGATCAAGTCTTTTTCTCGCACTATTTGAGGCATAATGTTCTGAAACGCTTTCTCGATAATACATTCGACCCAACTCAATGTTCGGAAGAAGCAGACCATCTTTAAAAAAAGCTGATCCGATTCCGGTCCCGAGCGTGAGCATAATAACAGTGCCTTTCTGATCTTTTCCTTTGCCGAAATGCATTTCTGCAATACCCGCTGCATCGGCATCATTGATCGTATGAGAATCGAGTCCAACAATGTCATGCACTATCTTCTTAAGATCGACATTGATCCAGCTCTTGTCAATGTTGGAGGCAGTAAGGCAAACATTATTTTTGATAATGGCCGGGAATCCGATACCTATGGGTTTATCCTTCCATTCAAGATCTTCGATGATCTTTTTTGCAGTTGAGATAACTGCATCTGGAGTTGCCGGTTTGGGTGTATCGTACTTGATTCTTTCACTGTGAAGTTCACCTTTGTCAAGATCAACCAAAGCTCCTTTTATTCCGGTTGCACCAACATCTATAGCTAGTTGAATATTCTGCATTACTTAATCTGGATCATTTCTAAAATCTTCACATCTTCTAAAGGTCGGTCACTTGCATTGGTACTCACCTTTGCAATTTTGTCAATGATATCGAATCCATCGACGACCTGCCCAAAGACTGTATAATTATGGTCAAGGAATGGAGCACCACCTACTTCTTTATACTTCTCTCTTTGTTCGTCAGTATAAATTTTACCAGTTGATGATTCTGTTCGATCGAGTGTTTGGTCTTTCACTTCTGATCCTTGAACGATGTAAAATTGGCATCCTGATGATTTCTTTTCAGGATTTACTTGATCACCGGTTCGGGCGGCTGCGACGGCACCTTTATAGTGTAAGAGGTTGCTATTAAATTCAGCAGGAATGGTATAACCCGGTCCACCTGAACCCAATCTTGCATCAGCATCTGCTCCCTTTGAATTCGGATCACCACCTTGGAGCATAAAACCATTGATTACTCTATGAAAAAGCAAGTCATTGTAAAATCCTTCGTTGGCGAGTTTGAGGAAATTATCTCTGTGCCCTGGTGTATCGTCGTGCAATTGAATGGTCATATTGCCCATATTGGTTTTGATCAAAACCTTGCACTCGGTTGGTGCATTAAAGAATATCTCTTCGCTAGAAGTATTGGTTTTTCCGCCTTTCTTTGCGGTTAATGTCACGGTATATTTACCCGAAAGGGAATATTCATGTTCAGGGCTTTCTTCGCTTGAAGTATTTCCATCTCCAAAATCCCAAAAGTATTCATCTGCGTTTTCAGATTTATTTTCGGTCTGGACTTTGGCTGGCACGGTATCCTTGGATTTCGTGAGCATAAAATTGGCCATAGGTTTGGCACATGAACTCAACAAAAAGATACTCAATAGAATAGGAAATGTATTCCTCATATCACTCAACTCTATGGGTTATTTTACAATTGAAACTTTCATTTTGACATCTTCAATGGGTCTGTCTCCTGGTGCAGTTTGTACTGCAGCAATTTTATCAACCACTTCCAGTCCTGTGACAATTTCACCAAACACAGTATAGTCCATGTCCAGTCCAGGTGTGCCGCCCATCTCCTTGTACTTTTGTTTTTGGTTTTCAGAATAGGTGATTCCTTTCTGTCTTTCGAAACTTGCGATTTGGGCATCATCTAATTTTGTTCCTTGCACCAAATAAAATTGCGATCCAGATGATTTCTTTTCAGGGTTACTTGGGCCTCCTGTTCTGGCCGCGGCCAATGTTCCTTTAAAGTGAGGTGCTCCTATTTCTGCATCTACCAAATATCCAGGTCCACCTGAACCCAAAGCTTGTCCTTGAGGAGCATCTTTTGAATTTGGATCACCACCTTGAATCATAAAACCATTGATCACTCTGTGGAAAAGGAGGTCATTGTAGAATCCCTCGTTGGCTAATTTTATAAAATTGTCTCTATGCTTTGGTGTTGAATTATAAAGTTCAACCTTCATGTTACCAAAATCGGTTTCTATCAATGCATAGGTTTTCTTTTCACCTTGTTCGCACGCGACGAATGCAAATGCAAACAAAATGATCGCAATGAAATTTTTCATTTTTTAATTTTTTTCTTCTTGCTTGTATCCAGCCATGGCTGGTTTAAAATATTGGATGATTTTCTCCTTCAGAAGTTGTTCTTGTTCTTTTATTCCTTTTGTTCTGAATGGCACTGCCACTTCCCAGTGTGGCCATCCATCTTCATCCCTGCCTTTGAAATTGTAGTACCCATCTTGCTCAAGCAAGGTACAAGCAGCAATGTGCATCAAATCCTGTTTCTCCTCTTTAGAAAATTCTCTTGGACCTTGACCCAATTCCTGAACTCCAACAAGAAAGAGTATGCTCCTCATATCAGGCAGTTCTTTCACTATCAAAGTGTCCTTGATATAATGTCGGACCCTTAAGAATTCAAAATCAAGTTCCCATTCTTCCATGTTGGAGAAATTAGAGTGCAAATATAATCAGTCTGAAACGGAATTAAGGGTTGGTATTTGCCGAAATATGCCTAACTGAACTGTGTTGGAAGCTTTGCGGCCTTTATAGAAGGCAAAATACTGGCAAGGACACTCAAAATCAGCACAGTAAATGCAACCACGACAAAATCAAATGGTCGTAATTGTATCGGATAAGCTGAAATCATAAAGCTGTCGGGAATACCTATTAATCCATATTTTGATTGTAGAAAATAAAGTATCAAGGCCAAAACAAAGCCGATCAATAATCCTATAGTTGTAATTAATCCACCAACGGAAAGAAAAATACCTGAAATTTTGCTGTTTTCCATTCCCAATGTTTTCAATACAGCTATGTCTTTTCTTTTATCAAGCACTATCATCCAAAGACAAACAAACAAATTGAAAACAACCAATAAAAGTGTAAGGCTTACAATCAGATAACTCACCCATCTTTCAATGTTCATGATCTGGATAAATTCTTCATCTTGCTCAAAACGATTTTTTATAATCACTTTATCTCCAAGTATTTCTCCTATTGCTTCTCTAATGTTCTCCTCATCTTCAGCGCTTCGCATTTTAATTTCCAATGCAGAATATTGATTTTTTTGACTCAATAACTTTTCAGTAAATTTCAATGAAGCCAACACATACTGTTGATCCGTCTCACTCCTTACGGAGAATACTCCTGAGGGATAAAGGTCTTGAAAAGTAAATTCTTTTCCTCCCAACAGTTTCTTCCTTTTCAATGGCATATACACTGTGATTGGATTTAGTCTATCATTGACATTCACATTGAGTTTGATTTTTATCTCATCACCCAAAAGACCGTAATTAAGTTGCTTATTGTCAATTTTATATTTGCCTCTTCTGAGGAATGAATCGAGTTCGATGACATTCGGCCAATCTTCATCCACCCCTTTGATGATACCAATTTCTTGGGTGCCTTTATATTCAAACAGTGCAACTTCTTCAAGTACTCGGGCACAGGCTTTTACACCTTCTAATTCTCTAATCTTATATAATGAACTACTATCTAGGTCAATGATTTTACCTGTCGTAGGAATGACTTTCAATTCCGGATTGAAAGTATTGAACATGCCTGAAAGCAAATGTTCAAATCCATTGAATACAGACAGGATGAGCACAAGGGCAGCTGTACCCACGGCAATTCCAATCACTGAAATACCTGTTACAATATTAATGACATTGAGACCTTTCTTTTTGAAAAGGTATCGTGAAGCAATATTGTAAATTAACTGCATGGTACAATATTACAATAGTTTTTCCGGTCTATAGAAATGAGTGGAATTAACTTATGAGGAATGTGTTTTTTCTTCCATCGCCTGATAAAATACTGATTGAATTCTTGGACGATATTCATTCCTGGAGAACTTCTTGTTGTTCATAGTTGGGAATGTCCTGTTTGAAAGAAAAATATAGATTAAATTATGTTCAGGATCGCAAAAAGTGGCGGTCCCTGTAAATCCCAAATGGCCAAATGTTGAAGGCGAAGCCAATTCAGACATATTCATAGTTTTTTCTTCATCCAATTCTTTCATGTCAAAACCGAGGCCACGTCGCGTTGATTTATGATGTCGTGAAGTGTACTTACGTATGGTGTATTCGTCAAGGTATTTTTCACCACCATATTGACCACCATTCAAAAGCATTTGCATCAAAACACCAAGATCTTTGCTGTTGCTAAAGAGGCCCGCATGTCCTGCCACTCCACCCAACATGGCTGCTCCCATATCGTGCACATAACCATGGACGATTTGATTTCTAAAGTAATCATCATCTTCAGATGGCACGATGGTTTCCATGTCTAATTTTGTGCTAGGATTAAAACATGTGTGTTCTAGTCCAAGTGATTTATAAAATGCGTTGTGGGCGTATGTATTCAGCGTTAGTCCAGACAATTTTGGAATCATCTGATGAAACAGATAAAACCCAAGGTCGCTGTATCGGTATTTATCATTGTCTCTCAGGTCACATGCATAAATACGTTCATAAATTGAATCTCTATAATCGCATCGAAGAAAAAGATCATCTACCACCTCTATGCAAAAACTGTCAGACTTTTCAGGTCTGTAATACTCCTCACTTGGCTTAGATTTCTTCTTGCTTACCTCCTCAATTGTATTTTCATAAAAAGCGATCCAGCCGGGCAACTTTGCGTGGTGTGCCAATACATCTTTTATGATTAAATCGCCTTTATTGCACGTGTCTAGTGTAGGCAGATATTGATCAATGGTTCCTTCTGCATTGAGCAATCCTTCCTCTTCTAGTTTCATCAGTGAGATAGTAGTAGCAAGAATTTTTGTCACAGAAGCAACGTCATATACATGGTTATGTTGAACCTTCTTTTTCTTATTGTAGGTATGGTAACCGAAAACTTCATCGTACACCACTTGCCCATCTTTGATCGCTAGAATCTGACAGCCAGGAGCTGCTTTCTCTTTTATCATTTCATCAACAATCTCTTTAATCATCTTAAGAGAATCTGAACTCAAACCTACAGCTTCAGGAATCCCATACTTAAGTCTTCCAAGGTCAGCCGTTATCGAACCTTTGCGATAGGTGAAATCTTGACTCACGGTCACAGGAAGTAAACCTCGAAATGCATTGGCTCCCATGATGGTTTGCGCTGTTACATCCTGACATATTTCATCTTCCTCATATGCCTGAATGATATTAGGTACTCCTTCAAAATACTTCAACGCATATGGCGATCCGAAATTCACAAGGACAACCTTGTTTTGACTATTCAATTCAAAAATGAGATCCAATTGGTCTTGAGACAAACCGTAATTTTTCTTCGCATAAATATTCATATCATGCAGTGAAATGATCACTACATCTTTAAGCGCCATTCTATTTTTGATAGTAGATTGTTGTTGCGCAGATATGCTCTCCCCTGTTGCTAAATTTTCAACATTGGCATACGATAAAAGACGCTTCTGAAATGCAGAGACTTCTTTTGAACCCAAAGAGACTGAACCAATTTTCAAATTTTTCAATTCTCGCAAAGGCAGAGAAACATTCGAATTCTTCAATAAAGTAACAGCCTCTTTGTACAAATTGGACTTAAGTGCAAGTGCATCTTTACTATTCAAATCATCTGAAAGATTATCAATGTCCTTGATCTCAGGCGTTTGATCCAGTCCAGCAAGAAACTTATATTTTAAAATCTTTTTTGCCTTGTTGGCAATGTCTGTGGAGTCCAATTCTCCGCTTTGAATAGCAGATTTTATTTTCTTAAATGCAAGGTCAATATTGATGGGCAGAAGCAATACATCATTGCCTGCTTTCAATGCTTCCACCTCTGCTTGACCAGAAGCGAAATGTTTTGAGACACCCTTCATTTCCAAAGCATCTGTAAAGATCAATCCTTCGAATTTCAACTCATCGATAAGGATATCTCGAATCGCCTTCTTCGAAAGAGAAGTAGGTCTGTTTTTTTCATCATCAATGGACGGTACATGCAGATGCGCTGTCATCACACTTTGTATTCCCAACTGAGATAAAGCTTTGAATGGCATCAATTCAAGACTATCAATTCTTTGTCTCGAATGCTCAATGACCGGAAGGTCAAGGTGTGAATCAAGATTGGTGTCTCCATGACCTGGAAAATGTTTTGCGCAAGCCAGAACACCTTCATCTTGCATGCCCAACATAATGGCATAACTCTTAGATGTAACATTGAAAATATCCTCTCCAAAGGAACGATTATGAATCACTGGATTGGCTGCATTGTTATTTACATCCACCACTGGCGCAAAATTTATATGGACACCCAAGCGCTTGAGTTGGCGTCCCATCTCCTTGCCCATATTGAAAATATTATCAGTATGTTTTATGGCACCAAGGGTGAGGTTTTTAGGAAAGCTGATGGTTTCTTTTTTCATCCTCATTCCCAATCCCCATTCGGCATCCATGCCAATCATCAATGGTATGTCTGAAAGTTTTTGATATTCGTTCGTGAGCTTTGCTTGCTTCTCAGGTGTTCCTTGAAAAAAGCAGATACCTCCTACTTTATACTCCTTGATTTGTCGTTTTACTTCTTTGACGTGATCATCGCCAAGATCAGAATGACCTCTGATCATAAACAATTGGCCAATCATCTCGTCCATGCTCATGTCACAGATTTTATCTTGTGCCCATAGCATGGCTTTCTCTTCTTCATTAGGAATAAAAATCATAAATGAAGAAAAGCAAACGCACAAGAATAAGCTTGCAATAAAAATTTGTGTTCTTTTCATTGTCTTAAATGATTCAACGCATTTGGGTCTAATTGCAAGGCCTTTTGAAAGTTTTCGTTGGCCTTTGCTTCATCACCAGCATTTCTGTAAGCTGTTCCAAGATTCGAATATGATTGAGCCAATTCTGGCTGTAATTTCACCGCTTCGGCAAAATACTTAATGGCCTGACTGTTGTTCCCAGACATGCCTGAGACAATACCTAATAAACGAACAGTCTCGTAATCTGTTTTATTAATACTATAAGAACGGTCCAAAAATCTTTTCGCTGTTGTTAAATCTTGTTTAACTTCTCCATAATGTCGACCGGCGTCTCGTAAAGTGATGCCCAAATTTTTCTGAGCTTCGGCATAATTGGGCGCTACCCTTAAGGCTTGATCATAATATTGGATCGCAGATTCATACCGTTTTAAATAGTAATTGGTGTTACCAAGTAGTAAATATGCGTTCTTGTAATTTGGATGTATTTTCACTGCTTCCTTTAAATAGCCATCTGCTTTGATGAGCATATCTGTTCTTTTTTTGCCTTCCGGCAATGCTCTTGCTTCAGTTGATAAAGCTCCTCCCGCTGCATTCAATAATTTTGCACTCCTCTTTGAAGTATGAACATCGGTTGTAAACAATGTGAAATCATCTTTCCAAACTTGATTTCTGACAACTGTTTTCGTGGCCATTCCTAAAACCACAATTGCAAACAAAATCCATTTCCCTTTGGGGGGAATTTTGTACATCAAAGCAGCCAATCCTAATGCAAATCCAACTGAAGGCATAAACAAAAATCTCTCACTCATATTTGTTCCGATCGGAAAAACAATATTCGAAACGATCGACATTGTAATGAGAAAAAACCAAATCGAAAAAGAAATCAATTTATGCTTCTTGAAATACACAATACTACCAATGATCATGACCATATACATCAATACCGTTAACAGGACCGAAATATCAGACCATGACATCAAATCAACATGCCTAGGATAATAATCATGTGTCAATGGATGTGGCAAAAACAAGAGGCTTACATATTTACCCATTGTGTACGTGATCGTAGCCATTTTTTCAGAAGCATTGAAAGGCACATAGGCATTGTTTTCAATTTTTAGAAATGGATTGTTCATCAACTCCATTGGTGTACCTCCGAAATCCATGCCCAATACTGCAGTTCTAATGCCGATGAAAATTACACTTGAAATGATCAAAGGCAAAACACCAATGACTGAATCCAGCACAGACTTTCCTCGAAAGAGAATCAACGCCAACGGAATTACAGCAAGAAAGGTAATCGTATTTTCTTTACTCAATAACCCAAGGAAGAAAACCAATGCAGCCATCATCAGATCTTTCTTCTTTCCAACATCAGTATATCTCAGAATCAAAAACAATGAATACATACTCGCTAAAAGAGCCACAATTTCATCTCTTCCTTTTATGTTAGCCACAGCTTCTGTATGTACTGGATGTACGGCAAAAATAACCGCCGCCATCAAGGAAATCGGCAATGCTTTTTTGCGAAATTCTTCAATCGAAAGCAACTTGAACAAAGTGTTGAAAATAACCAAGACCAGCAATCCATAGAGTATGGCATTGATAAAGTGACCTATGAAAGGATTGTCTCCAAAGATTTGATATTCGATGGCAAACATGATGGGCGTCAAAGGCCTATACCTTCCTCCTGAAACCAATTTGGCTTTACCTTCTACTTTAAAAAATCCAAAGAAAGTGTCTTTGCTTAACAATCCGGGGATTCCGGCCACACCATCTTGTACGAACATATTGTCATAAATGACAATGGCGTCATCTTGTGCATAATCATGGGTGAACGTGTTGGCATATAATAGCAGACCCAAGGCAAACAAAATACCTCTGATTTTCATTAGGTTTAAGTCAATACCTAATATTTTAATCGATGTTGATATGCCCTTATTTTTTGACAAGACCCTGAATTTCAGCAAATATACAAATTATAAAAAAATTTAATATTTAAATTTAGTCTATTGGTTTTTTACAACTGATTGATAATCAATGCTTTTATTTATCTTCGGTAGCAAAATAATTTATCTTGAAACTAAGAATTTTAACGACGTTCCTGTTTTTATGTTTGGCGACGCTGGGTATTTCACAAATCGATTATGATAAGTTAATACCTGCCACTTCCAAGATTTTCATCAATGATGTAGTGATTCACGACAAACCTGGTTCGGTGATCGACTTTGGTGATATTCTCATAGAAGACGGTATCATAAGACAAATTGGCCAAAATATTAAGCAGCCAGATGATGCTGTCATCATGAGTGCAGATTCACTATTTGTTTATCCTGCATTTATAGATGGACTATCTCATACCGGCATTAAATCCAAAGAAGAATCAGAGGAAAGACCGGAAGTAAAGTTTCCTGGCAATCCACCAAATGATATAGCAGGAATTACTCCTGATTATCAAACAGCGGATTTTTTGGATTCATCATCGGGGAGCATCAAAACAATGCGTGAGGCTGGTTTTGGAATCAGCCACATTACCCGAAAGGGAAGAATGCTGCCAGGACAAACGGCATTGATCAGTTTGAGTGGTAAAGCTAGCAATGACATTTTGCTTAAATCTGGTGTTGCGCAATTTGCTCAATTGAAATCCTCTCCAGGGGTTTTCCCTCAAACGATGATTGGGGTGTTGACAAAATTCAAAGAATTGTACAAGCAGGCGGAAGGTGCCAAAATACATTTCGATAAATACAATCGTACACCTTCAGGCATGAAGCGGCCCAATTATGACGATGCTATTCAAGCCTTCATTCCTGTTTCTCAAAAACAGCAAAAGGTATTTTTCAAAGCAAAGAAAGCCAAGGATGTACACCGAATTCTTGCATTGAAAAAAGAATTGGGAATGGACCTTGTTCTAACAGATGTTTCTCATGTTTTTCCTGTCATTGATAAAATT
The DNA here is from genome assembly GCA_020629535.1 of Saprospiraceae bacterium. Taxonomy (GTDB): domain Bacteria; phylum Bacteroidota; class Bacteroidia; order Chitinophagales; family Saprospiraceae; genus JAHDBF01. Next base: position 895 of record JAHDDD010000109.1, on the reverse strand, counting down.
AAAAACTCAGGTTCTCTCGTCATGCTGGCCTTAGAACTTCCTGAAAAACCAGAAGGTATGAAAGATGATTCTGGCGAGGAAGAAAATGAAAAAGAAGAAGGCGAGGAAGATGAAAAAGATGAGGTGAAGGAAAAAGAAGAAGAAGAAAAACCAATAGATCCTGAAACTGAAATGCTTAAAAAGAGACAACTAGAATCGTATACACAGTACGTTACTCAAGCAGCAGCGTTAGAAAAAGCAGGTATCAAATTCGGATTTTCCTGGACAGAAGCCAAAGTCAAAGACTTGCAAAGCAACATGCAAACATTGATTGAAAATGGTCTTTCTGAAAAAGCTGCCTTAGCTGGTCTCACGACAGTGCCTGCTGAATTCCTCGGAATCTCAAATGTTGCAGGAACAGCTGAAAAAGGGAAATTTGGCAATCTCATTATTTCAACCAAACCCATTTTTGAAAAAGGTGCTAAGATCAAGTTCATGTTGGTAGATGGTGAGATCTTCGAATATGAAGTGAAAGAGAAAAAGAAGAAATCTTCTGGTGAAGAAATGGACATTTCTGGCACCTATGAATACGACATTCCTACATTTGGTGCTGCTGGTAAATTGGTCATTGAAAAAGATGGTGATGAATATACAGCCAAGATCAGTGGTGATGATGATCCTAATGATTTTGAAGAAATAAGCGAGATTGAAGTGGATGGAAATGAAGCAGACATGAACTTTACCGTTACACAAGATGGATTTAGCATGGAAATAGATATGAGTCTTGAGTTTGAAGAAAGCGGTTTTGAAGGAAGTGTTTCCACGCAATTTGGATCAGCTCCAATCGAAGGCAGCAAATTGGATCCTAAATAATTTAAAATGAAAATGATGAAAAAATTAATCATACTATCCTCGT
>JAHDDD010000108.1 GCA_020629535.1 Saprospiraceae bacterium | reverse complement strand
TTCAATAATACAATAATGATTAATTTATTCAAGAAAGAAATTCCACATTACACATTTTGAAAAGCATAGCCTTCCAGATTTGTTCCTTATAAACAGGGATAATTGGGTGTGGGAGGCGCCATGGCGTCAGCTTTAAATCAGGATGACCAATACTGAGCTAAGTCTAAGTATTTTTTGGATCCGCTTTTCATCCAGAAAAAGGACAATGTTCATTCTTCCTCAAACTCCAATATCTTATAATCATCCAACTCCCTGCGTTCTCGTTTCGTAGGACGCCCCATGCCTTTTTCCCTATACTCAGGTTGAGCCTTTCCAACAAACCAATCTTTGTACTTATTCATTTCTGCTTCAGGAGTTACGTTGTCATAGCAAGGTTGTGCAAGGCTAGCAGATACCCTTCGATCGATGATTTCTTTGGCAACAAGTTCTAAATTGAAGCCATTTTTTTTGACCATGACCAAATCACCAGGACTGACACTTGTAGAAGCTTTGGCAGTCTTTTGATTTAACTTAACTTTTCCACTCTTACAAGCCTGAGTGGAAATAGATCTGGTTTTGAAAATTCTTATGGCCCAAAGCCATTTATCAATTCTGGTTGACTTCATTTTTTGGATAAAAATCTGGACGGGTTTCAAGTATGGGTTTCTTGCATTTCATAGCCTTCAATGCTTTTAGCACATGCTTCGCAACAAAATAATCTCGATACCAACGTTGATCTGCAGGAACAGCGACCCACGGAGTGGTGCATCTGTTGAGAACATCTTGATAGGCGACCATGTATTTGTCCCAATATTTTCGTTGTTCCCAATCTCCATCTTTATGCTTCCAGTTACGATCAGGATCGTCGATTCGCTCTTTTAATTTTTCAAGTTGTCGCTCTGGAGAAATGTTCAAAAAGAATTTGAGCACAGTTGTGTCATTGTCTTCTTTAAGTAATGTTTCGAATGCATTGATCGCTTTAATCCGTGAGCTTACTTTCTTAGCATCAATCCATTTATGCACCCGCTGAATCAAAACATCCTCATAATGAGATCTGATAAAAATCTTTATTTGTCCTTTACCAGGTGTATGTTTGTGGATTCTCCAAAGGAAATCATGTGCAAATTCTTCATCAGTGGGCTTTTTGTAACCCACAGCTCCCATATAAGAAGGGCTACAATATCTAAACACTTTTCTTGCAACACCATCTTTACCACTTGCATCCATTCCTTGTAATACAACCAGTAAAGATTTTTTCCCTTCTGCATGCATGTTCAATGCATATTCGCCAATTTCTTTTGCTAAATCTTCTCTCTTTTTAACGGTGGTGTCTTTGTCAAGATTCGCCGGAGCCTTCGTTTTTAGTTTTTTGATGTCAATTTTGGCCATTTACACTCTCATTTTTTTTCTTTTCACAAGATAAGATTCAAGGATAGGGTAGAAACCTCTGTTAATATCAGTTTCGATAAAGTCGATTTTATATTGTAGACATTTCATACGCAATGCTTCATTAAATTCGGCAACCCTTTTTACATAATAATCTTTGACTTCATTGGATTGAAGCTTGACAGATTCACCAGATTCCATGTCTATAAATTCATATGGTCTGTTGTCAAAAGCAAAGTCAACTTCTGCATTTTTATCAACCACATGAAAAAGTACAACCTCGTGTTTGTTGTATTTCAAATGCTGCAAAGCAGAAAACATGTCATCTGAGTTTTCATTGTTGTCAAACATGTCACTGAAAATAATGACCAATGATCGCCTGTGTGTATTCTCCGCAATTTGGTGTAATGCCTCCGCAGTCGAAGTTTTCTTATTTAGCTCGTCATCATTGATTAGCTTATCAAGGTAGGTTAAGAGTAACCGGTAATGCGTCGTGCTGCTTTTTACCTTAGTGTGCTGCAAAACTTTATCATCAAACAAACTCAGACCAAATGCATCTCTTTGCTTTTTCAAAAGATTCATCAAAGATGCCGCCGCAATACAAGAAAATTGAAGCTTGTTCAAGTGTCCGTCTTTACGCTCTTTTGGAAAATACATGGACGAAGAAGTGTCAATCACAATCTGGCATCGCAAATTGGTTTCTTCTTCATACCTCTTTACAAACATTTTATCCGTTCGCGCAAAAACTTTCCAGTCAATATTCTTAGTGGATTCGCCTTGATTATAAAGCCTGTGCTCAGCAAATTCAACCGAAAATCCATGAAACGGACTCTTGTGAAGCCCAATGATAAAACCTTCAACCACTTGCTTGGCAAGCAATTCTAAATTAGAAAGTTGTTTTAAATCAAAAGAATCGAAAAAACTCATAGTACAAAGATAACAAACAAAAAAGTCCTTACTCAACGATCAGAGCAAGGACTTTATGTCTTATTATTTTCAAAAACTTGATTACATGTGTGCTGCGATCTTTTGTTCCAATGCAGCTTTGGTTGTAGCGCCAACCTGCTTGTCTACAATTTCCCCATTCTTAAGGAAAATAATAGTTGGAATACTTCTTACACCATATTTGGTAGATAAATCGCCATTGTCATCAACATTCACCTTCCCGATCACTGCTTTTCCTTCATATTCTGTTGAAAGTTCATCGATGATAGGACTAACCAATTTGCACGGTCCACACCATTCGGCCCAGAAGTCGACAACTACTAATTTGTCGCTGTCTATCGCAGATTCCTGAAAATTCGCATCAGTAAATTCAAATGCCATAATTCTGTATTAAATAGTTTAAATTAAATTCAATTGTTTAACCGCAAATGTATATAATAAGTTTCGCTCATTAAGAGTTATTTAACTCATTTCAAGCCCATTTTTGAACGTACAGCCCTATAATCGACAGGATTCCTACTCGTTTCATTTTCATAATTGTAAATTGCCTTTTTTCAACAGAATCAATTGTCCTTTAGCAGACCATCGAAACACATCATTTGGCTTTTGATCACACTGGCCTTATTTTTCATTTTGCGGCTTTCGCCGAATGTCTCTTCTGCTTTGTATCTCAATGGTTTCTTTCAAATTGTTAGAGTTGTACATGATTACACATTGGGTTGGCTTCCGGTTCCAACCATTTATCTTGCCCTTTTGTTAGTGACGTATTTCACGGTCAATGCTTTCAGAAAAAAGGGTAATTGGAAGTCCAGAATGCTGAGAGTTGCCGGAATTTTAAATGTACTTCTCATAGTGTTTTATTTCTCATGGGCATATAATTATACGGCGATCCCATTGACCGAGATCTTAGGGCTCAAATTAGTAGATCCTAGCTTGTCTGAAGCCAAAGCCAAATTTGAAAGTACAAGTCAAAAACTCAATGCTTTATCTGCCCAACTGGGTGAAAGATCATTTCCTCGATTCAAACAAATTGAACAAATCATAAGACCAGTACAAGAGCACCTCTTGAACAATTGGGATATTAAAACATGGGGCAGGGTACGTGTCAGAAAATTGCCAAAAGGAAGCCTTCTCATAAATCGAACATCGGGGATTTATATACCCCATGCATTCGAAGGTCATGTTGACGGTGGATTGTATGCGATGCAATGGCCATTTACTTTAGCTCATGAGATGGCACATGGTTATGGCATCACGCATGAGAGCGATTGTAATTTTGTTGGTTACCTCACTTGTATGCAAATACCCGATCCGCATTTTCAATACAGTGGCATGCTTGCGTATTGGCGATACCAAGCTTTCCAAATGATAAAAATAGACAAACCATACTATGATTCTGTCCGCTCAGAATTGGATACTTTGATTAAGCTTGATTTGAAGAATATTCGAGAACATGTCACGAAATATCCTGATGTGATGCCATATCTCCGTCCGATGGTCTACGACAATTATTTAAAATCTCATGGAGTGAAAGAAGGGCTGAAGAGTTATGATAAAATGGTGCTGATGATCAATGCCTATGAAGCAAAATCAGAGCCTTTAATTCATGAGAATATTTATTAGAATTGGTATAGATTCTGTACATTTAGGGAGTAACTAACCCTATAATTGAACCGGTTATACTTCTATGACCGACCCAATTGGAATAATTTTTAAACCAAACCCTGCAATGATGAAACAATTGCTCCTTGATCTGATTGATGAGAATCTCACCGAAATCGTAAACGATAATGAACTAATTCAGCCTAGCCTTGGCTCTGAGCTTGAGATCGTAAATCAAAAGGAACATCAGGAATAACCGCTTTTCCTCAATACTCAAACTACTTTCATCCATTCCTTACTGTGATTTTATAACAAAATCACAGCTTGGTTATATTTCGCGTTCTGCTAAAGTCTTGCAAATATTTCCTTAAAACAAATACGTGAAATAGGAGTAAGCCCAAGAAGGTCCCAACCATTGTCCTAATAATTCCAAATACCAAACCAAACAAATTGGGAATGATATCCATTAAAATATGAGTGCTTTCCATTTGAATATTATTTTAAATTATGAATCTTAACAACAACTTAAAAATAAAGCTAGCACTAAAAACTCAAAACTAATAACTCAAAACTAATAACTCACTCCTCCTCATCCGATACCTGTTCCACCTCTTCCTCAATTTGCCTCAATTTGTTTTTACAAAAAGCAAGCAGCTCGTTTGCCTTTTTAGATTTAGCAGCAAGCTTGTCAATGCTCACGTTATCAGACTGAAGTTCGTCAAGAATTTTGTTCAATTCTGCAAACGCTTTATCATAGGTTAATTTAGCCATTGTTGGTTACATTTAATTTGCCATCGTGATATTGAAGAGTAAATGTCTTTTTCTTTGAAGCTTCAGATTTACTTTTTATGATTTTTCCTTCCTCATCAAAACTATAATTGAATCCACGCTTCAAAATTGTATCGATAGAGTAGGCCTTTACAAGTTCATTGTTTTTATTCAAAAGCTCCTTTTGTCTTCTGATTATTTGGTACGTTTCAGACGAAATTTGGGTTCCAATATTTTCGAGGAATGTAGACTCATATATGAATCTTTGATTAATGGTGCCTTTAAGCTTTTCCATGTACATATTGAGTTCCGCCTGATGATAAGACAACTCTTCAAAGATCAGTTCATTGATCCGTTGGTGGATGTCTATACAGGTCCCTTCAAAATGCATGTTATGATCGATCAGATAGCTAGCTACTGCTGTCGGGGTTTTCAATGAAGTATGAGCGGTTAAATCTGAAACCGTCTGATCAATTTCGTGACCTATGCCGGTTATCACGGGTAATTTGCATTTGGCTATTTGAGCCGCAATATGATAATTGTCAAATCCAGAAAGATCGAGCTTACTTCCTCCTCCTCTGATGACAATCACAGCCTGATAATTTCTCCACTCAGCATTGATTTCCTTAAATGACTGGACGATCTCTGCCTCCATCCGACTTCCTTGTACGCTCGAGTCAAACAAAGCGACTTGAAACGCATATCCATAAGCATTGGTTTTTAGCTCTTGGAAAAAATCAGCAAAACCTGCTGCCGTTTCAGATGAAACCACAGCAATATTCTGAATAACGCCAGCCAATTCTTTCAACTGATTTTTATAGAGCAGATCCTCCGACTTTAATCGTTCAATAATCTTCTGCCTTTGCAATTCCATCTGGCCAACTGTGAAATTAACATCTATATCTTTGATCGTGTAGTTGAGTCCGTAGACCTCATGAAAATCAACTTCGCATTTCAGTTTAACTTGAGTTCCTGCCTGAAGGATAGATTGAAAGAGCTTACCCAATTTCTTTTTGATGAAGACAGAATCTTTGTACCACATACTAGCACGAGCTTTCGCAATGATCTCATCGGTCTCCTCCGATTTTTCTACCAATTCCAAGTAGTGATGACCTCTTTTTTGACCGATTTGGTTGATCTCACATTCGATCCATACAGCTTCCTCAAAATTGAGAGCCATGACCCTGCGTATGTATTCATTGACCTCGAAAAGCCTGTATGACTCCATTTAGTTGAAGTTTATTGGAATTAGAAAAAAAGAAGTTATCATCAAATAAATTTAGTGTATATCAAGTTTTGGCAAATTATTCTTAATTAATTCTCTAATTAATGAAATAATATTCTTAAAATTGCGCTTTCTGAAAAACTAGAGAAACTGGATATGATTGATAAGCTGGACAAGATTGACTTAAAGATTTTGAAGTTATTGCAGGAGAACTCCAAAATTACAAATTTAGATTTATCAAAGAAAATTGGTTTATCACCTGCTCCTACTTTGGAGCGTGTGAAAAAGCTAGAAAACCTTGAAATTATACAAAGTTATCACGCAAAAGTTTCTGCAGGGAAGATTGGACTTAATGTCAGAACATTTGCGCTTGTATCTATCGCTTGGCACAAAGAAAATGCCCTTGATAACTTTCTTGAGAAAGTAAACAACATAGACGAAATCACAGAATGTTACATCATCACTGGTGATGCTGACTTTCTACTCAAAATTGTTTGTAAAGACATTCCATCTTATGAGCAATTGTTGTTTAAACGTCTGTCACAAATCGAGGAAGTCGAACGATTGAAAACATTGATGACGCTATCACAAGCCAAGAAATCAAAAGTACTTCCTTTCGATTATTCCGCTAAGGACTAAATTTTGAAAAAAAAGAAGAAGACTGCTCTCTGGAGATTGCAAAAAGAGGGCTGTCCAGATTCCTTCCTTTTTGGGACAATGCACTTGCAAGATGCAAGGGCATATAGTTTCATTGAGCTGGCCGAAAATGCATTGCAAAAAACACAATGCTTGTACACAGAAGTAAGTTTTCAAGACCTCAGCAATGAGTTAATGATCAAATCACAAAAATTTCCGAAAGGACAAGATTTAAGTACGCTTCTGGGTGAAAAGAAATTCAAAAAAGTCCGAAAGATTCTGCTCAAGGTGTACCAAACTGATATTGAGCCACTCAAAGAATTTTTACCAATGATTTTGGTCAATCAATTGGTTGCAAAAAAGCTCAACAAGGATCAAAAACATTCATTGGACCTTTACCTTCATCTAAGAGCTAGAGAATTAGGCCTAAATACAAAAGGCATCGAAAGTATCACCGAGCATCTTTCCGTTTTGAAAAATGTGCCCATGAAGGAGCATAAAAAACAAATGCTGGACTTTTGTAAGAAACCAGAGAAACTATTGAAACTAGCCAACAAACTTGCAGATTTATATAGTCAAGGCGAACTGATGGAGCTTTACAAACTTTCAAAAAAATCAATGGGGAAACTGCGGAAACCAATGATCTATGATCGCAATGCATTGATGACAAAAAGAATGATTGAAAATATTGAAACCCCGTCGTTTTATGCCATAGGTGCCGGCCACCTTGCTGGAAAAAAAGGCATCATCAGACTTTTGAAGCTGAAAGATGTTCGATGTGAACCGGTTTTAAATTTCTGAATATATGCACAAGAATCTGCCTTTGAAAAATTGCCAAAGTACTTATTCAGTGAATGGAAAAATTAGTAACTCAAGTTGCTGCAGTTATTGTGAGAGTAAAATAGATCCGCTCAAATTTTAAAAGAACTTAATTCAAGTATTTTTGAGAAAATACGATTGAGCTTCGTGCTTTACTTTTTCTGTGGAGATTTAGTCTGCGCGTGAATTTGATTACTTGAGCTTCATCTAGAGTTATGCCATTTTCAGTTGACTTCTTTGCAGACCATTCTAACCAACGTTGGGTAATCTCTTTCGTATACGGTTGACGGTATAATTGATACTGCTGGAAATTTTGCCAACATTCATGTTGGTAATATTTAATCAATGAACCATCTTCTGTCCACTCTTTTTGACTGTGGAGTTCGAGTTCTTTACCTTGTGATGTAATGCCCTTCAACTGCATCCAACCGACAGTCTTGTTTACATCTGGTGCGTACAATAACCAACTTTGATGAAGCAATGATGTTTTACTAAGAGCTTTTGGTAAGAATGATGGTAACTTGATCATCCACTGCATGTGCGTGAAACTTTGCCAAAAACAAATGATCACGACCGGAAGCAATAACCAATGCTTAACAGTCCATTGATTACTTACCTTGGTCTCAGATGAATATATTGAAAATCTGCTCCAAATTCTTGAAGGCAAAATAGCAACGGCCCAAGCTGTTGCTATCAAAGGCAGAAAACCAAAACTCAAAAACACGGCAATGCCCCAATGAAATGCAAGAATGAGTAAACTGATCAATAACCTAATCTTTGAAAATCCAATAAAGACTATGGCGAATGCGAGAAGGATTTCAAATGGACCGGTGGTTACGGTAATCCATTGACATAGATTTTCCTTACCTGCTAACCAACTTGCCGGTCCTTGTCTAATCCAAAGATCTTCCTGCATGGCATATTGAACTGCTGTGCCGGCATTCCAGGTTTCTCCGGTTTTGGTGAAACCATTGCAAAAGTATATCAATGCAACTTGTATTAGTAAAGCCATACTTGCCCACCTTGAAACCACTTCTTTTTTTGCTTTTCGGAAACTATCAACAGAAAAGTAATTACCCAATGGAAGAAAAATAGCCCAAAACAACACGCACAATAACATACGATCATCCGTTTCCACAACAATGGATGATCGATGATGAATTGAAATCAAAAAAACAAAGCTCAAGATGGCCGCAATTCTGCTACGATAGCCAACCAAAAGCATTGAATAACTAAATAATGCCAGTATGAAAAACACAAAAACAAAGGCAAAAGAACCATTTATAAAAAGTGGTGAAAATGGAGTCAAAGCTGTATAGCCATCTCCATTACCCAACATCTTGGCCAGTTCTCTACTCAAGATCCCTTCATCCGTGTAGAATGCTTCTATATTGGAAAATCGAAAAACTAACAAATCCAATATTAAAACTAGACCAATGACAATTCGGAAGGCAGAAAGTGATCGATCATCGAGGACCGGAAGATAAGATAGTATGTTGCGCTTGTTTTGCATCTTCAACCATCAAATCAAAAGAAAGATGGAAAATAATGAACTTTTATTTACATGAAAAACGGATGTAAAATCCGAATTAAAGGTAAACAATTCCAGAAGATTGACTTTTCAAAATCTACTTTGAAAGTGATAAAATTTGACAATTCAGGTGCCACGCTTTATTGAATTACCACTCGAACAACAACACTTTCTTCTGTGTCAACATCTTTGAGATGAAGATTATATACGCCACTTGCAAGTACAGATATATCCAAAATTCTTGGGTTCTTTGCTTCAAGGACCAATTTGCCCTGAATGTCAAGCAGGGTAGCAGCTAATCGAATATCTTTATCAACGGATATTTGTATGCGATCTGAGGCAGGATTTGGAAATACAGTTATTTCAGCACCATTCAATTCGATAATATCGGAAGTGGCATCCTCTCCATTACAATCTTCATCGATACCATTGTTAGGAATCTCAATGGCATCAGGGTTTATGTTTGCATTTAGATCGTCGCAATCTTCATCAGAATTAAATCCATCACCATCTTCATCAATTATCAAAATGATCCCATCGCAGTCTTCATCAATATCATTGTTAGGTATTTCCTCCGCATTCGGATTTATTTCTGCATTTGCATCATTACAATCTTCATCCGATGTGAATCCATCGCCATCCATATCCACTGGATACCATTTATTGATAGGAATACAATCACAGCATTTTAAAGTAAAGTTCATGGGATTGCTAAGGATTTTGACTTTCAAGATCTGCATTTAAAAGATAGGAAAGGAAGCCTAAAAATTGGACTTTAAAAATAAAAAAGGAACCTATCGATTCTTAGCACTATTTTGTCTAATTCAACATTGAATTACAACCATATTTTTCCACCTTTGTTATTCAAACAAATAAACATTGAATGAAACACACTTTGATGTGGGCCATGTTGCTGTTTTCTCAGCTCCTATTTGCCCAAGATATCACCTTGAGTGGTTATATCAAAGATGCGGATAGTGGAGAAACATTGATTGGTGCCAATGTTTTTGTGCAGGACAACCCTAGTCTGGGTACCGTATCGAATGCCTACGGCTTTTACAGTCTTTCCCTTCCACCTGGAGACTACATCTTGGTGGCTTCTTATTTGGGATATCAAGACCAACCAAAGACCATAAGCGTAACCGAAAGTTTAACATTGGATTACGACCTTTCTCAAGGAGTCGTGATGGAGGAGGTGACCATTAGTGCTGAAGAGCAAGAGAAGGATAAAAATGTCGAAAGCACAAAGATGGGTACCGTGGAGTTGCCTGTTGAGAATATCAAAAAGTTGCCAGCACTTTTGGGTGAAGTAGATATTTTGAAAACCTTACAACTACTTCCAGGCGTGCTTTCCGCAGGCGAAGGTGGATCAGGTTTTTATGTGCGTGGAGGTGGACCGGATCAGAATTTGGTACTATTGGATGAAGCGGTAGTTTACAATACAGGTCATTTACTTGGATTTTTCTCTGTATTCAATGCAGATGCGATCAAAAATACAACATTGATCAAAGGAGGCATGCCCGCCAGCTATGGAGGAAGATTGTCTTCTGTCGTTGATGTACAAATGCGAGAAGGCAATGATAAATACTATCAAGTAGATGGTGGCATTGGCCTCATCTCCTCAAGATTGACAGTTCAGGGACCCATCAAGAAAGAAAAAGCTTCATTTTTGCTTTCCGGACGTAGAACGTATGCGTTGGACCTTGCCCAACCAGCGTTAGAAGGTGGAACATTCGAAGGCACCAATTACTATTTTTACGACTTCAATGCGAAGTTCAATTATAAAATATCAAACAAAGACCGGATTTATCTCAGTGGCTATTTCGGAAGAGATGTCTTAAATTTCAGACAACCGGCAAGAGACTTTTTCTTTGATCTCCCTTACGGGAATACAACTGCAACCTTAAGATGGAATCACTTGTTTTCTGATAAGCTTTTCATGAATTTGTCTGCCATTTACAATGATTACCAATTTGCTTTCGAAGGTGGACAAGCAGACTTTATCTTCAAATTGAAAAGTGCAGTTGAAGATGTCAACCTTAAATTGGATTTTGACTATTTTCCAAACCCAACACACAGCATTAAATATGGAGTGAATACAACTTACCATAAACTTACTCCTAACACTGCCAATGCATCAAATGGTGATGTAGAATTTGAGACCGGATTTGAACCAAAGTATGGTCTTGAAACAGGTCTTTATATTCAAGATGATATTCGTTTCAATTCACAACTGAGTGTCAATGCTGGCATAAGGTTTTCTTTATTCAACCAACTTGGGCCTTACACGTCCAAAATTGATGGTACCGAATATGGTCGTTTTAACACCGCGAAAGTTTACGGTGGAATCGAACCAAGGGTAAGTGCCAAATACACTTTGAGCAAAGACCTCTCGCTTAAAGGCGCCGTTACATTGACCAACCAATATCTTCATTTGGTTACCAGTTCTAGTTCAACTTTGCCAACTGATATTTGGGTTCCAAGTACCGAGGTGGTCCGACCACAAATGGGAATACAATACGCCGCGGGTATTTTCAAGAATTTCGATGACTCGAAATATGAAACTTCATTTGAGGTCTATTATAAAGATTTGAGAAATCAAATTGATTATGCCGATGATTATGTTCAAACATTGAGTGAAGAAACAGAAGATGCTTTTGTTTTTGGAAAAGGTAGAGCTTATGGTGCGGAATTTTTTCTAAGAAAAAACAGAGGAGCATTGACCGGATGGATAGGTTATACTATTTCAAAAACAGAACGATCATTTCCAGATATTGAAGACGGTCGATGGTTTCCTGCAGTATATGACAGACGCAATGATCTTTCAATTGTTGCAAATTATACATTGTCTAAAAAATGGGAATTGGGCGGAGCGTTCGTATACGGTACCGGTAGGTGGTTTACTCCTTATGAGAGTTTTTATTTTATTGGTGGTTTATTGGCTCCAGAATACGGTCCAAGAAATTCGTCTCAGTTAGAACCATATCACAGGTTCGATCTTTCAGTAACATATACACC
>JAHDDD010000107.1:7403-11941 GCA_020629535.1 Saprospiraceae bacterium | reverse complement strand
AACCGCTGAACTTTCTTGGGCATTGATCATGAATGGCCTGAGATTAATTCCTCAAGCCATAAAAGGAATGGAAGAAGGACGTTGGCAAACAAATCTCGGTCGACGTATACACGGCAAGGTCATTGGGATTTATGGTTATGGTAGAATTGGTAAGATGGTGGCGCAATATGCAAAGGCTTTTGAAGCAAAAGTATTGGTTTGGGGTAGTGACGCTTCAAGATTAACTGCGAAGATTGATGGCTTTGGATCAGCAAATAGTAAAGAAGAATTTTTTTCTCAATGCGATGTTGTAAGCTTACATCTCAGATTAAAAGATGCGACAAAAGAGATTATCAAATTAGAAGACCTACAGTTGATGAAAGAAGATTCATTGATCGTGAATACTGCACGTTCTGCATTGATTGAAAAAGGAGCGTTGCTAAAAGCATTGACCGAAGGAAGACCTGGATATGCGGCTTTAGATGTTTATGACGAAGAACCGATTTTTGATCAACATCATCCTTTCATTAAAATGGAAAATGTTATCTGTACACCACACTTAGGCTACGTCGAAAAAGAGAGTTACGAATTATATTTTGGATTGGCTTTCCAAAATCTTTTGGACTGGATAAGGAATCAATAAAACTTTCAATAAACAAATGGAACCAAACGGTAACTGTTCTGCCAGTAATTTTTAAAACTCTCCTGATTGCCATAGTTTTTCTCCCATTTGGTCTCCAGTGGTGGAATGCCACTGAATTTTAGAATGATTAAGCTTATCCAGATTGGACCTAAAATTGGCAGCCAACCCGCACCAGTAGACAATGCACAAATGAAAGTTCCCCACCAAAACATTAATTCACCTGTGTAGTTTGGATGTCTGATTTTTTTCCATATACCTTCATTCATAAACTTCTTTGGATTTTGAAGTTTAAAATTAAATTTTTGAAAATCAGCCATCGTTTCAATAAAAAATCCTGCAAAGCTTAACAATGCTCCGATTGCAAAACCTGCATTCATGTCTATAGTTGGTGATTGATAAACAGCAATGACAGGAAATGATACAAGCGCACAAGTGATGCCTTGCATAATCCAGAATTTCAGAAATGAAATAGGATTTGAACGTATATCATCAAACCGGTCATCGTGTCCAATTTTAAGTATCCTGTAGAAGAGATATGCGCCTAATCTGAAGGCCCACATAAGGACCAGGCAGAGTATGATAAAGTCGAGTTGGGAATCGCCAAATTTCATAAATCCTGATATAGCAATCACGACAAAAGTTAATGAATAGCTTAGGTCCGTGATTTTGTCTGTCTGAAGCAAGTATGCAAAGACATACAAAATCAGGTTGAAAAGTACCGAAAAAGCAATGGCGACGAAATAAACTGACATATCCATAATTGATGAACATCAATTATGGATATGTTGTTTAAATTAATTTTGAAATCATTTCCATTCTACGTGACTACATTGATTGAAACAATGAAGCAACTTATGCCTTAAAGAATTATTCTCCTGTCAATTCCAAATTTTTATATAGATCAACAAGCTTAATAAAATCGTATCGCTCTTTGATCTTGTTGTCCATTGAGGCGAGTTTTTTGATTTGCTCCACGGTACCATCTTGAATGTAGTTGCTGCTTCGCAATAGCATACCAAATTCGGCGACAGCCAATGAAAAAGGAATGTGCGAATCTACCTTATCCAAACCAATGGACTTGTCTGAAATCAACTTTGTGATTTTCTTACTTACACTTCCTTTTGGTTCTTTGTATCTGAACTTAATGGTAGCAAGTTCACCGTTCTTTATGTAATTATTTTTATTCTCTTTTTCAGGTTGATATTTTAGTGCATCCGTTTTTTGGACAATATTCGAGTTCACTCCTGCTGGAATTATTTCATAAAGTGCAGTCATCGAATGTCCTGAACCAATTTCACCAGCATCTTTTGTGTCATCATTGAAGTCTTCTGCATTGAGTAGTCGATTTTCGTATCCGATCAACCGGTAGGCCTCAACATAAGCGGGATTAAATTCAATTTGAATTTTTACATCTTTTGCAATGGTAAACATGGTTCCGCCAAATTCATTGACAAGGACTTTTTGAGCTTCCATTAAATCGTCAATGTATGCGTGATTTCCGTTTCCTTTGTTTGCCAATACCTGCATGCGGTAATCTTTATAATTGCCAATTCCATATCCTAGAACAGAAAGAAAAATATTGCTCTTTCTTTTATCCTCAATCAATGATTCCAAATCGTCAGCACTACTTACACCCACATTGAAATCACCATCGGTGGCAAGAATCACTCTGTTGTTTCCATCTGGTATAAAATTTTGTGATGCGATTTCGTATGCGGTGAGGATACCTTCAGCACCAGCTGTGCTTCCTCCTGAATCCAAATTATTGATTGCTTTTATAATCTTGCTTTTCTCTTTCAAGGATGTGGAAGCAAGGACAACTCCTGCTTGACCTGCATATGTTACGAGAGCAACTCGATCTTCCGGTCTGAGTTGATCTAGCAAAAGTTTTAATGATTTTTTGACAAGCGGTAGTTTATTTTTGCTGTTCATACTTCCGGATACATCGACCAAAAAAACCAAGTTCGAAGGAGGTAGGTTTTCTGTACCAATCTCTTTTCCTTGCAGTCCAATATGAACTATTTTATTGTCTTTATTCCAAGGACAATCAGTGAGTGTTGTTTCGATACTTATTGGATGTTCATTTGACGGTTGCTCGTATTGGTAATTGAAGTAATTAATCATTTCTTCAATTCGTACTGCATTTTTTGGTGGTGTATATCCACTCGTGAGCATTCTTCTGATATTACTATAAGATGCCCTGTCTACATCCAAACCAAAGGTAGATACTGGATTTTCCACAGCTGAGAGGAAACTGTTTTCAATGATTTTGCCATACTCTTCAGCATCCTCGGAAGGATGTCTTGGGATATGCTCAATCTCTTCTTCCAGATGGTGATTTTGAACAATTTCTTTTTTAATAGCAACACCATCTACGATATCTGCCACCTTAGGTGAAGAAGCAGGATAAGTCTCATGAGATTGATCATTTGAATAGGCAGGATAGTTTTTCTGACAGCCCACAATAATTAATAGGCTAAAAATGCTGAATACAGCGATGAAATTTTTTAAGTTCATAATGAGTTTACATTTTAGTACATTGCTATGATGCAATTATTGATTGAAATGCATACTTCGAGTCCAAATATTTTATGAAAGTTTTGAAACAAACAAAAGAATCCTTAGATGAAAAGGATTTATTAAAGAAGGCAAATTCAGAATCTGGTCTGGATTCGGCGTCGGAGTTGTTTCAATTTTATCTCGAATTGGTTTATGGTGTTTGTTTGAAATATCTAAAAGATTCAAACAAGGCAGAAGATGCTTGCATGGATATTTATCATGAGTTTGTAAAAAAGATTAAGGAGCACGATGTGGAGAACTTAAAGTCCTGGCTTTATGTTCTGACTAAAAATCATTGTTTGGGCAAATTGCGAAAAGAAAAAAGAGATCAGGAAAAGTTTGAGCAGTTCACCCTTGTGTATTCTGATGATTATTATCATCCTTTAAAAGAAAATCAGTCAGATGAGAAGCTGCAGAATTTGAAAGATTGTCTAGATAGACTCAATGATATCCAGGGTCAATGCATTCGTTTGTTTTATTACGAAAAAGAATCTTACCAGGATATATCAGAGATCTTACAAATGCCAAGAAATAAGATCAGATCTCATATTCAAAACGGAAGGAGGAATCTTAAAAATTGTATGGAAAAGAAATGAATAAGAGTGAAGCATACAAACAAGGACTACTAAAAAAATATGTGGACGGATCAATTTCCATTGATGAGCGCCATGAGTTGGAGGTGTTGGCGCTGGATGATCCCTTTTTATTTGATGCATTGGATGGATATGCAGAAGTTCCATCATTGGAGAGAAAGGAAAAGGTGGTAGCGATTCGTGAGAATATTCAATCGGGTGCCAAAAGGGCAAATCGCCCAATGATATTAGGTATAGCAGCTAGTTTGTTCATTCTTTTGGTTGCGGGATTTTGGATATTCAATGATTCACCTAACCACAACATTGCTGATACAGCTGCAGCCGCGCACAAAGAAGTGGCAGAAGTGCTTGATGATAATAGTGGAGGACATTCTCATGAAAGTACTGATGCATCTCACGAAGGAAATCATCAGCAATTGCCTCCGCCGGAAGTCAAAAAATCAAAACAATTGACAAAAACCGGAAATGCTCAAGACGAAGAGAAGCAATCGCGTTACAATGAAAGTATACAAGCAAACCGTCAGGAACCACAGCCCTATGTGGTTGATGGTGTGAAGCTAGAACATGAAGAGAATTTCTCCAAAATAGGAGATGTGCGAAGCAATGATGCAACCAATGAAAAGGAGGTAGCAGATACGGAGTTAGACCAGACGATTATTGTAGAGGAAACGGTGATGGAAGAAGAAGATATTCTTGAAGAAGAAATCGCACCAGCAATTCCAAAGGATGAATCTGCAATGGATGAAGCTGTGGTGACAAAGGAA
>JAHDDD010000107.1:0-7303 GCA_020629535.1 Saprospiraceae bacterium | reverse complement strand
TGGCCTTTGAAAATTATGAATTTGTCTTCAACGGAAATGAATAAACTATTTCGTGTGGGATAGAACTTCTGACCAAAATTTCAAATTTTCGCTATTTCGCTATTTCAAAATTTCGTTATCTCGCTATTTCAGGATTTCGCTATTTCACTCTTTTTTCCTATCAGACACTTTCATGTGTATGATGGCTTTTACGCATTCCTGACCGTTGGTATCTTTAACTGAAACTTCACAATCTACCATTTCTGTGGTTTCCCAATCTACATGAGAAAGGTCGCATACGGCCGTCAAGTCAGTTTTGGTTTTCGCTATATAAGAAACTTCCATGCCTACAGGTATCCATCTTCTGTGAGCGGGTATCGATGCTTCCATGCAAATTCCTGCAGCAAATTCACAAAGATTACAGCAAGCAATGGCGTGCACTGTTTTGATATGATTATGGACAGCTCGCCTTTTCTTCATACCCACTTTCAGGTAATTATGTCGGAGTTCAATAACTCGAGGTTTTATGGTTTTGAAGTAGGGAGCCATTCCGGCAAGGATTTTTGAGAATATTATATTTCCAAATGGCTTTCCTTGAAATTTCTTTTGAAGGGCTAGGACGCGGTTCATTTTTTTTGCGGCAAGATAATAAGAGAATTTTGGGATGGGCGTAGAATGATATACAAATTAAATTCTGAATGAGAATAGGGTGTTAAATCATAAATTTTTATTGAAGATTATTTTTAGGAAGGAGCAGTAATAAAATCCAATAAATTGGGTCTTTTCTTTCAAAAGCAATCTATTTTGGATCAAAGTCGAATTATACATCGACCAAATGAGTACTCAAGTTGCAAAGCAATACCAGCAATGGCATAGAAAATATTCGCAGTTACTCTTTTAAAAACTTCCTTACCACAACTGATTTTTTATGCTTCAAAACCAATTGATACTCTCCCGGATGCAATCTAGACACCTTGATTGGTTTGGTGTTTGATTCAATATAAACCACGACCTTGGATTTTGAATTCAATATGTAGCCTGATTCAAAATTTCGATCTCCATGTAGTATAAGTTGATCACCCACGGGATTGGGATATACGATGGCCACTGGTTGATCTTCAAAATGTTGTTCTTGCTTCTGAACAACTTTCATACCTTTACTTTCCATTGTAATTTCAGTTTCCTGAAATGGATCTACGAGAAAAGGTATGTTAATTTGGAGTCCTTCGAGTTCATGACTTTCTTGGCAATAGCAGAAAGTCGAGAGGAAAGGGATACATAGTATCACCATGCTCAGATTAGTGAAAAGGTTCATTGCGCGATTTTTGGATTACAATTGCTCAAGGGGTTACCGTAAATATGCAACTTCCTTGTAATTATAATATCGGAGGAAATACTGAATTATGCAATCAGGGTTTTCCCCATTATTATTAAATTGAGCAATATGGTCGTGATAATGCATGGTCTAAAGTTATTATCATTGTTAAAATCAATCATGACTGAACCTTAAACATTCACATGAATAAACAAATACTACTTCGAAAGAGACCAATGGGTATGCCTGAACAGGATACTTGGGAATTGGTAGAAACTGAAATTCCACAGCCGAAAAATGGCGAAGTATTGGTCCAAACGCATTATATATCTTTGGACCCTGCTATGCGCGGTTGGTTGAATGAAGTAAAATCATACATCGAACCTGTAGCCATCGATGATGTCATGCGTGCAGGAACGATTGGAAAAGTCATCAAGTCAAACAATCATCCTACTTTGAAAGAAGGTGATGTGCTAAGTGGTTGGGGTGGAGTACAACAATATTTTTGTACTAATGGCGAAGGGCAATTTAAAGTAGATACCAATCTTGCACCCATGACCAAATATATCGGAGCATTGGGAATGCCCGGCATGACCGCTTACTTTGGAATTCTTGAAGTTGGAAAGATAAAGGAAGGAGAAACTGTTTTGATGTCAGGCGCCGCTGGCGCCGTTGGCAGTGTCGCTGGTCAGATCGCAAAAATCAAAGGATGCAAGGTAGTTGGTATTGCTGGTGGTCCTGAGAAATGTAAATATGTCATTGAACATCTGGGCTTTGATGATTGCATTGATTATAAGAATGAATCTGTGTATAAGCGACTTAAAGAAACTTGTCCTAAAGGCATTGACGTATATTTCGATAACGTTGGTGGTGAAATATTAGACATTGCATTGGCGCGACTCCGAAGACATGCAAGGGTCGTAATTTGTGGCGCCATTTCTCAGTATAACTCCAATCAGATTCAAGGGCCGAAAAATTACCTTTCTTTATTAGTGAATAGGGCGTCAATGACCGGTATGGTCGTATTTGATTATGCCAAAAGATATAAAGAAGCAGGTATGCAAATGGGTATGTGGATGATGGAAGGTAAATTGAAGACGGAAGAAGATGTCTATGAAGGCATTGAAAATTTCTATGAAACATTTACCCGGTTGTTCACTGGTGAGAAAAGAGGGAAGTTGGTTTTGAAGGTGGTGTAGGGAAGCATTTTGAGTTAAGAGATTCTTTCCATGAGTGATTTGATGTAATTTTGACCCACTCCAATTGCTTTTTCAGAATTGTGTAAATAGATCACATGATCTGAATGATTAAATTTCAAAAGATAATCGAGATTGATAGAAGCATATCTGCTTACTCTGATAAATGAATCTGGTAGATCTTCTTCTAAATTTGTGAGTGTTCTGTTTACAACTATTGCATTTTGTGAAGTATAGACTTTTACTTTACCAGTGCTTTTTAGTTCATGAGGAATTTCTATATAGTATATTTCGTTTGGAGACACAAAGTATGTATCATTTTCAGAACGAAGTATAACCCTATCTGTATACGCTTTTTTCTTTCTCTTGTTCTTGCTTTGAAACAGAATGATAGCATCTACTATTTTGTTTTTGGTGTCATTCCAATTTTCCCAAAATGGTTTTTTTAAAACCATGATCACGTGATCTCTGTATTCGTTTATAGATCGCTGAACATACTCAAATTCGGAATAGCCTGTGTTTAATATGATTGCAGGTATTTTGACGCCTCTTCGTTTGAGTGTGTCCATTAATTGAAATGCATCTCCTTCGATAAGTTTAATGTCCAAAAAGACAGCATCGGGTTCTAAGGTTGAAATAAGCGCTAAGCCGGTCTCGTATGAATCTGCTTCACCTGAGACTTCCATTTCTTCTGTTTCATTGATTGCTTCGCAAAGTATTTTTCTTATATCATCTTCATCATCAATGACGCAAATATTTAGTTTTTTGGAGTTCATACTGGTAGTTTTTTGGAATTATGATAGTCAATTTTGTTCCATAATTAGCACCATTCTCATCTGTGAACGGACTATCATGATAATTAGAGGTTATTTTGTTACTATTTCTGACATTGTATATTTCATGTAATTTTTTCAACATAGCAGTACCTTGTTGTGTTCCACCCGATCCCATTGCTTTTGCTTTGACACGACCTATACCATCATCCGTGATTACAATTATAATATTTTCTTTTGTGCTTTTAATATCAATTTTAATGGTACCTGATCCCTTCCTGTTTCTAATGCCATGTTCAATTGCATTTTCAACATGGATTTGAATTTGCATCAGAAGAATTTTATGGTTGCCAATTTCATTGATTAATCTTTCGGGAGGTAAATTCAGAGTAATTGCATTATTAAATCTTACATTTTGAACTGCAACGTAATTTTTCACGAGCTCAATTTCTTCACTAATTGTGTGAAATGGAATTCCTTTTCTTGTGTTTTCAAAAATGTATTGAATGTTTTTTGAGAGATTCGCAACCAAGCCAACCAACGAATCATCTTTACGATATCTTGATTGAATCCAGTGCAGACTATTGTTTATGAAATGAGGATTGAAACTGCTTATGATGGTTTGAATGTCTAGCTTGTCTTTTTCATTTTCAAGATTTTTGAGTTGAATATCTTTTTCTAACAACCTTCTTTTGTTATAGGAAGAAAGTAGGATCATACCGCCAATACTACCGAAAATAACTAATGACAAAGCAACCCAAAATATTACACTTTCAGTCAGCGATTTTGGTACGTTTATTTCTAATTCCAATTCATCATTGATAAGGCCATTTTTTCTAGCTTTGATGTGAAGATTGTACTCACCTATGGGGATATACGGAATAGAAAATTCGCACTTCTGGTCGTAGTTTTGAGAAACGATTGTATCACCTTTTTCATTGGTTAGCAGGTATTCAAAAAATATATTTCTTTTAAGACTTGGATTTCTTGCTGGGCCAAATTTTATGTTCAGATTTCTATTGTCTTTTGGAATTTCTATAGTATTATTTATAGGTGCAATGTTTGTTTCTCCTGACTTTGCTGAAATTAATTTTACACGAATAGGAATGGTGTCAAATTTCAAAAAATCAAAGTTTATTTTTGAGAGCCCTTCTTGTGAGCCGATCCAGATATCTTCATTCCGATCAATGAGAATTGCATTTTGTTCAGCTCCCTTTCCTTTGATATCTTGGCCATAAAATAAACTGTACATTTTTGGAGAATCAGGTGCATTGTTTTTGTAGAATTCGTGCAGATCAAGAAACGATATGGATGTATTTGTTCCAATGATGAGATAATGTCGATATTGCTTCAGAATAGTGACATACTTGTTAAATCCATCTGGTAAAATTATTTTTCTTACTGAGTCAAAAAAGTCATGTTTCTCAGGTTCGAAAAGTTCTGGATTCTTTAGCATGAACAGACCGTCATCAGAACCTAGCCACAAATTACCCGTGGTATCTAATTCAGAAGAAATAGCACCAAAGGTTTTTGGGTCTGCAGTGTGACGGAATGTGTATGCGCTATCAATGATTGGATCGTACAAGGATACACCTGTGCTTGTTCTTCCCATCCATATCCTGTTGTTTAAATCTTCGGTGGCTGTCAAAACATTTACGAGATGCATCCCTTTATCTTCGTTGACCAGTTTAATGTGGTAGCCTTTAATGTCAATTTTTTCAACCAAGCCAAGTCCTTCTTTTGCTAGTCCGAAGATGAGTTGACCTGATCGAAGTGTATCAATATAAAAGGCAGGTCTTCTGATTTTTTCTCCTTTTACAACAAAACTCTTTATTTCACTATGGCCATCTTTTATTTCATTGATAACAGCGGGTCCTTGTCCTATCATTAAAACGGTACCATTTCTTTTACGAATCGATCCAGGAATGATTTGATTTTGAGGTCTTGTTTTTAATCCTGTGACGGATTCAAATTTCTTACCGTCATATTTCGTAATTCCTGTCCCATATCCGCCAATATAGATTTCGCCATTAGCTCCTTCGTTGACGGCATGTATCGCACTGATCATGTTTTCATCATTGGTATCAAAATATTGGATGGCGGGATTAATTTCGAAAAGCCCATTGTGAGATGACATCCAGATATTGGATTCAGAAATCAATTTTGGAAATTCAGCATATACGTTCATTTCTCCCAAGTAATCAATTTGATCTATGTTTCTAATTCTATAGAAAGTGGAATTCTCAGAACCTGCCATTATTAAAATCTCTTTTTGATTGATGTCCAATGAAGATCTTAGAATGGAAGTAGATATTTTGCTTGAACCATTTAATTTTTCTTTTGAATCTTTGGCCAAACCAAATGGATTTGTTCTGAAAATTTTTGTCTTACAATCATCTTGCACCAGCCTGTCATTTGCCAAATACAAAAAAGCACTTTCTGCACTGTTCGTACCAACAAAGTCTTCAATATCAATACTTTTTTCGGCCTTACTGTTTGGACAAATCAGGTAGGAATATCTTTTGTTTTTTTCTTCAAATTTATGAATGTAAAAGAGCCCAAGTTGTTCATATTCCTTTATTGCAAGGAGTCCGTTTACAATGTCAATTGAGTCATTTGACTCTAAACTTTCTAACTTCCTCATTTCTTCATTGAAGTAAAACAATCCTTGATCCAAGGGGAAAATATATATTCCATTTTGTAGTATGATATGAAAATCTAGTTGTTGTTCTATTGCATACACTTGATCATCTGTTTTGTAAAAACTTTGGCCTGATGAAAAGAAGAAAAATTCACCTTTCTCTAATTTTATAATTTGCCTCAAGTAGCCCGTGATTTTTACATCTTCTAATTCCCGCTGTATTGTGTAACCATCGTAAGAATATATTTTGGAATTTTGATTGTGGCAATAAAGCTTCCCGTCGTAATATGTGATTGTGGTAAGTTCAGGAGAAGGCAACCCAATGTCTAAACTTTTTTCAAAGCTTGTAACCCTTTGGGAGTAGCCGACGGCTAATATGCAACTTAAGAAGAAAGTCAGCAAAGTAGATAGTACAAGAGAAGAATTATTCACCCATCTAAATTAAGCCAGTTGCGTGGAATTTCATCGAATAGTAGAAAACTTTCATTGGTCTAAAATGGGGATTGGTGGGTGTGGAATGGGGGTTTGGTTTGTGGGTATACAAATTATTTTCATTGCTGATTATATTGCCGTTGAAAGATTATTATTTAACTTCCTTAATATTGAATTATGGGGTTCCAACTAAATTCTTTAGTAACTAAATCTTTAGTTACTATGTGTTTATTCTTTGGTTATTTTACTGGAATAAATCTATTTGGACAGGGATATACTTGCGAAACTGCAGACTATTTTATTGAAGAAATTGCATCATTTACGGCAAATATAAATAACACAGGAGGATCTTCTAATTCTCCTGATTGCTTAACTACTACACCAAATGAATCATGGTTCTACTTTCAAGTTGAGACAACCGCACAATACAATATTTTGATTGCTAATTCTGCTGGAATTGATATTGACGGGATTATCTGGGGACCATTCTCAGATATGAATGAAGCATGCTCATCCATTTCTACAGATGAGGATAACAACGTTGCAATTTGTGACTATTCATCTTCTTCTACTATTGATTTTAGCTTTATCACTCAACCTGGTATTTATGCATTTCTGATTACTAATTTTACTGGAACATTAACTGAAATTAGTGGAACAGCGATCAATGTTCCATTGGATTATGAACCAAATGATGCGTTTGAAGAAGCCTTTATTTTAAATCCTATGGTTTATCATGAGTCAAATGACCAGCAAGTATTAAGTTCAGAATTAGAGAGTAATGAGGATGTTGATTGGTTTAAGTTAGCTATCCAAGGAGATGGAGTCCTCACCATTGATCTTTCAGAATTAACACAAAATTTAGATCTAGAAGTTTTCACAAATAATGGCCCAGTATATCTATCTGATGGACAAGGATTAGAAAATGAAAGAATTCGAATTCCTGTCGGAGGGAATAATGTAACAC
>JAHDDD010000106.1 GCA_020629535.1 Saprospiraceae bacterium | reverse complement strand
AACCCGATTGTCGAAAAAGACATCATTGAATTAGAAAAGAAGATCGCACTCTTCAAAGAAGGGAAAGTAGACGAAGAGCGATTCAGAAGTTTGAGATTGGCTCGTGGCGTATACGGCCAAAGACAACCCGGTGTCCAAATGATCAGAATCAAATTGCCTTTCGGCTATTTAAACGCGAGAAAGCTGAGAAGAATTTGTGATGTAAGTGAAGAGTACTCCAGAGGCAGATTACATATCACCACAAGACAAGATATTCAAATCCACTATGTTAGTTTGGACCGAACACCTGAACTTTGGACCGAACTCGAAAAAGATGAAATTACGTTAAGAGAAGCTTGTGGAAACACCGTCAGAAATATCACCGCTTCAGCAACCTCTGGTATTGATCCTGAAGAACCATTTGATCCTAGACCTTATGCGGACGCTAGGTTTCGTTACTTCCTGAGAAATCCAATCGGTCAAGAAATGGGTCGGAAATTTAAGATCTCTTTCTCAAATACTGAAAAAGATACTGCACTTGCTTTCATCCATGATATGGGATTTTTAGCGCGTACAGAAATCATCAATAAAGAAATAGTACATGGCTTCAAAGTTTGGATTGGTGGTGGTCTTGGGTCTCAATCTCAACATGCAAAGCTTTACAGCGAATTTGTTCCTGCATCTAAAATTATTCCATTGACAGAAGCGGTACTACGTGTATTCGAAAGAGAAGGTGAAAGAAACCGTAGAATGAAAGCGAGAATGAAGTTCCTCATAAAATCCATGGGTTTCGAATCATTTATAGATAAAGTCAATGATGAACTCAAAGTCTTACCTTCTGAGCTGCCAATTGAGTACATTACTTCCCCTCATTATTGGCCTAAAGAGATGGATGTAAATCCATCCGATACTTTTGATCAAGATGCATATGACCGCTGGTTCGCAACCAATGCGATCAAACAAAAAGACGGCAAATTCGCTATTGGAGTCAAGTTGAAACTCGGCGACATTTATACCAAAGAAGCAAGACAACTAGCCAATTGGATGGAAGAACTTTCTGGTGATGAAATCACACTGACCATCAATCAGGATTTGATTATCAGACATATACCAAGAGAATTACTTCCTGTTTGGTTTGAAAAATTACAATCTATTGGCCTTGCAGGTGAAGGATACAATACTTTTCAAGATGTCACTGCCTGCCCTGGGACGGACACATGCAATCTTGGAATCGCAAGCAGTACGGGTCTCGCACAAAAAATAGAAGAGGTACTGAAAACAGAGTATCCACAAATAGCCAATGACCCAACAATGAATATCAAAATGTCAGGATGTATGAATTCTTGTGGTCAGCACATGATTGCCACCATTGGATTTCAAGGTATGTCTATGAAGTCAAAAGACAAGCGCATACTACCTGCGGCACAAATTCTTTTGGGTGGAGGAGTCCTTGGTGCAGGCGAGGGAAGATTTGCAGATAAGGTGATCAAGGTACCTGCAAAAAGAGCACCGGAAGCTTTGCGTATCATTTTAAATGATTTTGGGATAAACCGTAATGAGAAGTCGTTTTTGAATTATTATGATGAAAAGGGAGAGAAATATTTCTACGAATTGTTGAAGCATTTATCTGATGTTGAAAATATTTCGGAAGAAGACTTCATAGATTGGGGGCACAATAAAGAATATATAAAAGCCATAGGGGTAGGAGAATGCGCAGGCGTAGTGATTGATTTAATTTCAACTTTGTTTTTTGAATCCGAAGAAAAAATAACTTGGGCAGAGCAAACACTTGCTTCTGACAAATTCAAAGACAGTATTTATCATAGCTACGCCTCCATTCTCAACACAGCAAAAGCCCTGCTAATTTCTGAAGAACATAAAACAAATACACAGTCTAGCATCATTGCCCAATTCGAAGAACACTTTGTGCAGACAGGTAAAATTAACCTTGGTAGAAGCTTCAATGATCTTGTCCTCCAGATGAAATCAACACCAGCGGACAAAAATTTTGCAGAATCATATCTAGCAGATGCAAAGCTTTTTTACCAGCTATCTGATTCATATCGTAAACAAACAATTGCATTAGCCTCATGAAAATAACAAAACAAACCAAAGTAAGCATTTTGGGTGCAGGTCCCGGAGATCCTGATCTTATAACTTTGAAAGGAGTTAAGGCATTAAAATCAGCTGATGTAATTTTGTATGATGCATTGGTTAATACAGAATTGCTAAACTGGGCACCAAAGGCCATCAAGATATTTGTAGGGAAACGTTTAGGCTTTAAGCAATATCCGCAAGAAGAGATCAATCAAATGCTGGTCGAGAAAGCTTTCGAATACGGCCATGTAGTTAGATTAAAAGGTGGAGATCCATTCGTCTTCGGTAGAGGTTCAGAAGAAATGGATTTTGTAAGATCTTTTGGAATCGAAGTGGACATAATTCCGGGCATCAGTTCTGTACTTGCGGCAGCTGCACACCTTGAAATACCATTGACCGAAAGGAAAATTAGCGAAGGTTTTTGGGTCATAACTGGAACCAGATCTGATCACAAGCTTTCAGAAGAAATCAAACTAGCGGCACAAGGAAACTCTACTGTTGTGGTTTTGATGGGAATGTCTAAGCTTCCTAAGATCCAAAAGATATTCCAAAGTCTAGGAAAAGAGAAATTGCCAATAGCCATCATTCAAAATGCATCTTCTTCAAAACAAAAGAAAGTTGTGGGTACAATTGAAAACATTGTTGAAAAAGTGAAGCTCAATAATATCAAAAACCCAGGTGTGATGATAATTGGTGAAGTGGCAAGACAAAAAACAATCAAACTAGATACCATTGCCCGTAAATTCTCAATACCTCAATTACCAAAAATGAAAGCATTATAATATGAATGAATTATATCCAATATTCTTAAAAGCGGATCAGCTCAGAATTCTTATCGTTGGTGGAGGATTTGTTGCTCTTGAAAAGTTAACTTTTTTGCTCAAATCTTCACCAAGAGCCAACGTTTCGCTTATATCCGTTGATTACATTCCAGAAGTGAAAGACATTATTCACCAATATGGATTTTATCATGAAACTCGTCCTTATGAATCTGTTGATCTTAATGGATATTCCATCGTGATAGGAGCCACGAATGATCCATTAGTCAATGAGCAAATCTATTCTGATGCCAAATCACGAAACATGTTGGTCAATATTGCAGACAATCCTCCGTTGTGTGATTTTTATATGGGAGGCATAGTTACAAAAGGCAATTTG
Source organism: Saprospiraceae bacterium (assembly GCA_020629535.1). Lineage (GTDB taxonomy): Bacteria > Bacteroidota > Bacteroidia > Chitinophagales > Saprospiraceae > JAHDBF01. The sequence goes on along the minus strand of JAHDDD010000106.1, from coordinate 8,708 downwards.
AAACTTGCGATCTCTACCAATGGTAAATCTCCTACCATGGCAAAAAGATTGAGACAATTTTTTGAATTGATATTACCCGAAAGTATTGACGAATTATTGACCAATATCAACGAATACAGACGTCATTTAAAAGGCGATTTTGAATACAAAGTAGTGGAGCTGAATAAGCTCACACAGTCCATGATTGAAAAAGCAAACAATAATTAAAAATGATCCAAACAGATATACTTATCATAGGCGCAGGACCTGTCGGACTCTTTACTGTCTTTGAAGCAGGACTCCTCAAATTGCGATGCCATTTGATTGATGCATTACCAATTCCAGGTGGTCAATGTGCAGAAATCTATCCTAAGAAACCTATTTATGATATACCGGCATATCCTGAAATTCTGGCTGGCGATTTAATCAATAATCTTTTAAAACAAATCGAACCTTTCAAGCCTGGATTCACTTTGGGCGAACCAGCAGTTCAATTAGAAAAACTGGACAATGGACACTTCGAAGTGACTACAAAACAAGGTACGGTCCATCGCGCACCAGTTGTTGCCATAGCTGGCGGTTTGGGTGTATTTGTTCCTAGGCGACCAAAGATTGAAGATTTGCAAAGATTTGAAGAAAAAGGGATAGCGTACTTCATCAAAGATCCAGAAAAATATAAAGGGGAAAAAGTAGTGATCAGTGGAGGAGGAGATAGTGCCTTGGATTGGGCCATTTTCATGGCGGATAATTTTGCATCGGATGTCACACTCGTGCACAGGTCGAAAAACTTTCGCGCACATCCGGACTCCGTGCAAAAAGCCTTTGATCTGGCCAATACTGGCAAGATTAAGTTGCACCTAGATTCAGAAGTTTACAAAATCAATGGCAACGGAAAACTCGACACTGTCACATTGAAAAGGAAAGAAGGAGATGATGTTCAAATCGCTACTAAACATTGGTTACGATTGTTGTGTCTTACTCCAATATTACGTCCTATCGGCCATTGGGGAAATCGAAAAAAATGCCATTGTGGTCAACAATGCATTGGATTATAGCACGAATATTGATGGAGTATATGCGATCGGCGACGTAAATACCTATCCTGGTAAACTTAAGCTGATCTTATGCGGATTTCATGAAGCAACCATTATGGTGCAATCTGCGTTTAAAAGAATCCACCCTGATAAAAAGAACGTATTAAAATATACCACTGTCAATGGTGTAACCGGATTTTGATATGAATGAAATAAATATAACAGTTATTGATAGACAAGGAGATCAACATGATCTAAAAGTACCGACAGATATGGGCTTGAATCTCATGGAAACTCTTAAGAGTTATGAGCTGCCTGTAGAAGGTATTTGTGGAGGAATGGCAATGTGCGCATCTTGCCATTGCTACATTCTTTCAGATCATGATCTTCCAGAACAAGGTCATGATGAAATTGCCATGTTGGATGAAACTGATGAAGTGGAATCCAACAGCAGATTGGCTTGCCAAATACAAATTACAAACAAATTAGAAGGGTTAAAATTGGAGCTTGCTCCAGAGCTTGTAGGTGAAGATGAATTCTCTGATTGGTAAAATATACATGATGAATTACAGAAAGAAAGTCGAATTATTTTTCGAAGAACTGCTGGATACCATTTATCCAATTCGCCAAGCCAAGGTGGACGTCGAATTTGGTGACGTAAAAAATGTCCGAGCGAGTTTTCTTGATTTGTTATATAACAATGTTGAGAAAAATCAAGATGCTTGTGAAGACTTACTTTTCAAATTTCTCGACTTTATCTCTAACATTAAGCCCGACTTAAATAAAGATGTTGATGCTATTTACAATGGTGATCCAGCTGCCAAAAGCCATAATGAAATCATCATGGCTTATCCTGGGTTTTACGCTATTGCAGCATACAGAGTCGCTCATTTTCTTCACAATGAAGGAGTGCCATTGATTCCACGAATCATTACAGAGATCGCACACACGCATACTGGTATCGATATTCATCCAGGAGCAAAGATTGGAACTCATCTTTGTATAGATCATGGCACTGGTGTCGTGATTGGGGAGACCACGGTAATTGGGAATCATGTGAAAATTTATCAAGGAGTAACGCTTGGAGCATTGAGCGTTCCTGAAAGAGATTCAAAGGGGCAACGTCATCCTACTATAGAAGACAACGTAGTTATATATGCGCAAGCAATCATTTTAGGTGGGGAAACTGTGATTGGGCATAATTCAGTCATTGGTGGGAATGTGTGGCTTACAGAAAGTGTTCCTCCTTTTTCTAAGGTGTATTATAAAAACCCTCAAACAAATATTCAACCTACTCTAGACACGATACTGGATGGCAATCATTGATCAAATAGGAAATACTCCGTTGGTGGAAATCAAAAAGCTAAACCCCAATCCTTCAGTGAAGCTTTTCGCAAAGTTGGAAGGAAACAATCCTGCGGGTAGTGTCAAGGACCGGCCAGCATTGTTCATGATCAGAAAGGCCATAGAGGCAGGTATCCTGAGATCAGGTGATACCTTGATTGAAGCGACTAGCGGAAATACTGGAATTGCATTGGCCATGATTGCAGCATATTATGGTGTCAATATAAAATTGGTAATGCCAGAGAATGCCACACCCGAAAGAATCAATACTATGAAAGCCTATGGTGCAGAGGTCATACTCACACCGGAAGAAAAAACCATCGAATATTCAAGAACATTCGCACAGGAACAAGCTGACAAAAATGGTTTTATGATTTTGGATCAATTCAACAATCCAAACAATAAATTGGCCCATTTCGAAACTACAGGACCTGAAATCTGGAGAGATACAGACCACAAGATCACCCACTTTGTTTCTTCAATGGGAACAACAGGAACCATCACAGGGACATCCACTTATCTGAAGACAGTGAGTACGGATGTACAAATCATAGGAGCCCAACCAGAAGAAGGATCACGCATTCCGGGTATACGAAAGTGGAGCCCAGAAATGTTACCTGGCATCTACGAAGCCGATAAAGTCGATAGAATTGAATTCGTAAACAGAGAAACCGCTGCCAACCGTTCTAGACAACTTGCCAAAGAAGAAGGAATATTTGCTGGAATGAGTACAGGTGGCGCATTCGAGATAGCCACAAGAATCGTGAAAGAATTAAATGACGGAGTGGTTGTCTTTATTGCCTGTGACAGAGGAGACAGATATTTAAGTTCGGAACTTTATCAACATCAATAACCATGAACAAAACAATCAGTCAAAATCAAATAGAAACATTGAATGTAAAGTATGGTAAACTAGATGTTTATCAAAGGGTTGAACAGTTGTATGAAGATTTCACTGAAGATGAAATCATGTTGACCTCGTCTTTTGCAGCAACTTCGGCATTCTTACTGAAAGTGTTTTCTGATATCAATAAGAATCAAATCATCTATTTCATTGACACAGGTTATCACTTCAAAGAGACATTGATTTACAAAGATTATCTGGAAAAACTATATGACCTAAAAGTGTTTAGCATAAAGGCAAATGAAGAAGATCATGAGTTGACTGCCTCTTCAAAGATGTGGAAAATACAACCAAACCGTTGTTGTCATATCAATAAAGTAAAGCCATTGCAGAAAATAAAACAAGGATATAAAATATGGGTGTCTGGTTTGATGAAATGGCAAAGTGATTTCAGAAATTCGTTAAACTTCTTTGAAGAGCGAGACAATATCACAAAATTTTATCCTCTTCTGGATATTGACTATCAAGGAAGAGATGAATTTATTCGCGATCATCATTTGCCATTTCATCCGCTCAAATCGAAAGGATATTCATCTATAGGATGTGAGCATTGTACAGTTCCCGGTGAAAACAGGTCAGGAAGATGGAACAATTCACCCAAGACGGAATGCGGACTGCATTTGTAACATATTAATAATATCTTTGATATGTTTTTTATCGCATATTGACAATTAGCTATTCGATGAATCAATATTATTCAAGTGTGTTTAACAACTTTCTCCAAAATAAATCACGTTCTGGGGACGAAAGAATATTCTTGAGTATCAAAAAAAGTATGAACCAATTCCCATCTTTTGAATACATTCGAGAAGATGAGATCTTTCAGGCCACCAACTGGTGTACCAATGATTACTTGGCCATGAGTGTTCATCCTCGAGTTGTTGAAATGGCACAAGCGAGTTTAAAAGAATCTGGTTTTGGAAGCGGAGGAACACGAAATATTTCGGGTACCACTGTCTTGCATGCTGAGCTTGAAAAGTTATTGGCTCACATTTCCAACAAGCCTTCTGCACTGTTATTCAATGGTGCCTATCTAGCAAATTTTTCAACCATTTCTGCTTTGGGAAAAATATTTCCTAACCTGATTATTTTTTCAGATGAGAAAAATCACGCCTCTATCATTGAAGGCGTTCGTAGTTCTGGATGCACTAAGATCATCTTTAAAAACAATGATGTTGCCGATCTTGAAAGCAAACTCCAAAACGTAGATATCACAAAACCCAAATTGATTGTTTTTGAATCCATTTATTCCATGAGTGGAAATGTGGCTCCGATCGAGTCAATTATAAAACTCGCCAAGAAATACAAGGCATTAACGTATATTGATGAAGTTCATGCAGTTGGAATGTATGGAGAAAAGGGTGGAGGAGTAGTTGAAGGTATGGGACTGTCGGCTAGTATTGACATGGTCAATGGTACACTCGCAAAAGGCTTTGGCACTTTAGGTGGATATGTAGCAGCTTCAAGAGAAATAATCAATGCCATCAGAAGTATTGGTTCAGGTTTCATTTTTACAACTACATTACCGCCTTCTGTATGCGCTGCGTCCATTGCCTCTATTAAACTGAATCTAGAACAAAGCAACATCAGAACTCAGTTTTTTAGAAATGTAACTTTACTACGAAAAACGCTCAAAGAAAATGGCATTCCATTCGCAGTATCTCAATCTCACATCACACCCGTCATTATAGGAGACAGTTTTAAAACCAAGAGATTGTCGGATTTACTCCTAACCAAGTATGGAATTTATCTGCAACCAATTAACTATCCGACGGTTCCCCGTGGACAAGAGAGATTAAGAATTATCATTACACCAAAGCACCGAAAAGAACACATCGATCACCTCGCTAAGTCATTAAAAGAAGCATTGCTTGAAGTCAACTCGGAGCACAACATAACTGGTAATTCCCCTAAAAGACAAGCTTATCATTCATTCATCAATGCAATTTGAAAATGAAATTCAGCATTGCATGCCGAGGATCCAAGCTTTCCCTCGCCCAAGTCGAAATATTTGAATCGAAAATAAAGTCCTTCATTCCCGAAGCCATCTTTGAAAGACACATTGTAAAAACCAAAGGTGATATAATCCAAAATGTAGCCTTAGATGAAGTGGAAGGGAAGAACTTCTTTGCGAATGATGTACAGCAAACCATGTTGGATCAAAATATTGACTTTGCTGTCCATTCTCTTAAAGATGTAAGTGACATGGACTTCTTCGAAAATCAAGAAATAGCCTTTTTGGAGAGAGCCATACCTAATGACGTTGCTCTGTTCAAACAAGACATTCATCAAAAATTGGTAGAAAACAAAGATCTGATCATAGGCACATCATCTCCTCGAAGAGCTCTCTATTCACTGCAGTTTTTGGAGAAAGCACTTCCTCAAATTAACACAAAAGTTACTCTAAAACCTGCTTTGATAAGAGGTAACGTAGATACTCGATTGAGAAAATTATTAGAGGGCAATGATTACGATGGTACCATTCTCGCCTTTGCTGGCATTGAGCGGCTACTACAAACAAAGCACAGTGACGAAATCAAACAATATCTTGATCAGTTAGAAATCATGATATTACCTTTGACCGAAACTCCACCTTCTTGTAATCAGGGAATTATTATTGCTGAATGTAATAAACAGAACAGACAAGCTGCCGAAGTATTGCTCAAATTAAATAACAAAGAAATTGAAGAGGTAGCCCAACTCGAAAGGCAAATCGTTAGGAAGAAAGGCAAAGAAGGTTGTAGTCAATTGTTTGGTGTGCTTGCGGCGAGTTATAAGTCCAAACCTTATTTATATACTTCCGGCAAGGATAAATCCGATATTGAATTTTCTGAATGGCAATTCAATAATGAATTAGATATGCAGAGAGAAGAACTTATATCTTCTAGTCAATGGTTAAACAACCACATTGAGCGCATACCATCGAAAAGTCAGACGATGGAAATCAACAAGCATTGTTTTGTTTCTAACTTTAAGAGTTATTCATTTTTGAGAGACAAACGCACATTAACTAGTAGCTTACTTTGGTGCGCTGGTTCTGCTACATGGTTCAAGCTTGCAAAAGAAGGACACTGGGTGTCTGGATGTGCAGATGGATTTGGGTTCGATTATTTGAGACCCATTTTTAGCTCACAATTGGTCAACGCATCTAACGATGCATTGACCATACTTACCAATTCTAGCAGTAAAAAACTTTATGATGGTGATATTCATGTCGTAGCAAGCTATGACATGAATATATCACAAAGTAGGAAAGCACTTGACGTAAATATCAAAGGTATCTATTGGACAAGTTTTCTACATTACCTTTTTACAAAAGAAATATTACCCGACGATATAATGCACTTTTCAGGATTGGGTCGAACCTATGATTTGTTACAAAAAGAAGGCTTAAATCCTATTCCATTTCCAACAAATAAAGCATTCTACGCATGGAAAAATACCCAATGAATCTTCGAAGATTAAGAGCAAATACGCACATCCGTGAATTAGCAAGTGACGTAAGATTGTCTCACAAACAATTTATTCAACCCATATTTGTTTCAGAAACTGCAGCTAAGAGCAAACCATCGGATTCACTGAGTCAAGTCAACATCGAAAGCGAAGCTTCCGTATTGAAGTCCATTGAAAAAGATTTAACAGCCGATGTTAATAAATTTCTATTTTTCCCCATCCCAGAAAAATCTAAAGATGCATTAAATTTTGATTTTGGATGCAAAACAATTCAAGCCATCAAAGAAAATTTTGGTGATGATATCTGGTTAGCCTCTGATCTTTGCCTTTGTTCATACACTTCGCACGGACATTGTGGTCATTTGAATGAAGATTGCACCAAAGTAGATAATAATCTTTCGGTAGAATCATTGGCAAACTACGCCTATCAGATTGCTCTAGCAGGGGCCGATTGCATAGCACCCAGCGATATGATGGATGGACGCATACAGGCAATCAGAAGCACTTTAGATCAACATGGTTTGGATGATGTTTCCATCATGGCTTATAGTGCAAAGTTTGCCTCGTCCTTTTACGGTCCGTTTCGTGATGTTTGTGATTCTTCACCGGATAAGAAAATAAAATTGAAAGACAGAAAAACCTATCAACTGGATCCTGCAAACAAAAAATCTGCATTGCAAGCAGCGTGGAGAGATCAAGAAGATGGTGCAGATATTTTAATGGTCAAACCGGCAATCAACTATCTTGATATAATAAATGAACTGAGCCATGCAGTTTCTGTACCGTTGGCCGCATATCATGTAAGCGGTGAATACCAGTCTATTGAATTGATGGCACAGCATGGTTTAATGGAACGAAAAGATGGACATGTCGAGGTTTGGAACTCAATTGTTCGCGCTGGCGCTGATATCATCATCTCTTATGCTGCCAGGAAAGCAAAGGAATGGTTGAACAACTAAATCAATATTTCACAATCCGGCAAGGCATCTTTTACCGAATCTGGAATCTCAAGTGGAGTGTATTTATATTCTCTTCCACAATATCTTAAATCTACATGTTGCAACTTTTTTAACTTGGTCAGATTGACAGGAAACTCTTCGAATAAATTGAATGTCAAATCCAAAGAAGTGATATTCGTAAGTTGCCCAACATAGGCAGGGATCTTTGCAATCATATTAAAGGATAAATCCAATTTCTTCAAATCACCAAACTCTGTGATATCCTTGGGGATCGCTGCCAGTTTTGTATTGTGAAGATTCATCGATTCAACAGTATAATTTTTTAATACGTCTTTGGGAAACGGAAATTTTAATTTATACGGCCATAAGTGAATGCTTGAAGGGTCAACGTCCTTCCAATTTTTGAATCCCAAACCAGTTGAAAAATCCATATGCGTGCCATCCATCAAAAGCTCGTATGCTTTCATTTTCCATTCTTCGCCTTTGGAATGCAACAACAGAAAACGGAGTCCCTTTTTGTATCTTTTAAAAAGTGCTAATGAAAGTCTGGCAGCTGATTCAAAGTCAATGCTTTTGGCCAATTTCTTGAGCTTGTTGTTGATATCTTGCTCTTTCACTTTGTTGTTCAGATTTTTGAACAATAGTTTGTCATCAATCAATGCTTGCCAGGAAGCTGGTGCATTTAATTGTAATATTTTTTTACTTTGAGATCGTACTTTCGCATCTGGATGAGACTTGCAAAGCATCAAGATCGTTTCCAAAATTTCTTCAACCACTCCGCCAGTCTCAATCATCTTTAGGCCGATCATTACATTGGTCGGTTCAGGACTTGACAATAGATCACGCACACCACCAACCGGTGATGTATTCCCTTGCTCAACTTGCTGGGTTAAAAACTTCGGGTTTTCTGTCGATTCGAGCTCAAACAATTCCTGCTCAGTAAGATATTTGAATTTCTCAGGGTTGATTGATTCCGGATTTGAGGGATTTTTACCGATGATCACATGCGTTACTCTCTCTGTCAATGTGGAAGAA
>JAHDDD010000105.1 GCA_020629535.1 Saprospiraceae bacterium | reverse complement strand
ACTTACAACGATGTACAGGTGGCCATTGGCTTACAAAAAGGGCGTTGGTCTGCAATAGCAGATAAACCAAGACGGAACTCTTTTAAAAATAAACCAATGTACAACCCATTCTCCATTAGCCAGTTCAAAATTGGTATCCTGATTTTGTTCTTTTTCATTCCAACTATAAGTGAAGCACAAGCGATTTGTGATCCACCTACAAGTACAACCATTACAATTACGAATCAGCCTGCAGATCAGACGAGTTGTGGATGTAATGCTGCTGCATTTTTAATAGGAGCAACTGGGGCAGGTACCCTTTCTTATCAATGGTATTTAATCAATCCAGTAACTGGATTGACGGAAATGATTCCAGATGATCCGATGGATAATTTTTCTGGTCAGAATGGAACTTCATTGAGTATTGCTCCTTCAGGAACGTATCATGGATTTAACTTTTTTGTAGTCATTGAAGACGATAATGGGTGTGTTCAGAGTAATACTGTTTCTTTAAGTCCACATGATCCGCCTACCATTATTTACAATGATATGCCAATTACATGTGTTTCGCCAGGCGCCTTCGCCATGGCTTGGGCGGATTGGAGAAACAGTCTTGAACCGCTCTTTGGAGGTGGACCAGTAGGTAATTGCGCTCCTTATACAGATGATATTGATTTGGTCTTGCCAGATGCAAATTCTCCGCCTCCATATGTTTGTGGAACCGGAATTAATCAAGACTATTTGGTTAATGTGACAGACGCATGTGGTCGTGTCTATCAAGTTACTGTTTTATTTGCTGTTGATCCAGCAAATCCAATGAACCCAGATATTTTTTGTCCAGTATCAATATCATTGGATGAGTGTACAGATTTTGCAACAGCACAAAGTCAATATACTGCTTGGTTGAACGGATTTACATTCACCGGTGGATGTATGCCAGTTCAAACCATAACAGATCCTGTTTTTGGTGTTCTTCCGCCCAATCTAGCAGATTTGAATTATGATTGTTATGAAGGAATTAGCTTAAGCGGCACTCAATTGGTCATTAGTTGTAGAGCAGAGCAAATCTGTCCAGCTCCAAATGCTCCTCCTGTCACTTTTGAAATTGCACCTTTTACCGGCGATCCCTTGACAATCAATGTTCCAGAAAATCGACTCATTGGTGGGTGTTTGCCTGGTGCCGAAATTCAAATGGCATGGGATAATTGGATCTCAGAATTTTCATCTGATGGAGGATGCAATCCTGTTGTCACCTTACCTGTCTTTCCAATTCCAAGTTTTGCTTGCGGGCAGACTTTTACTTTCGAAGCAACGATCACTGCTGAAGATGATTGTTCCGGCCCAATAGAAGAAACAAGAACCTTTACCGTGGCTCCGGGCGTAATGCCTTTGACTTTTACTTGTCCATCTTCAGTTTTATTGCCAGCTTGTTCTTCAGAATCATCAATAACTACTGCTTTCAATAATTGGAAATCACTATTTACTATAGATGGGGGATGCGGAGCTGTCACAACAAATATTGGAGACTTAAATAACATCGTTTTGCCACCATATGTTTGTGGCGAAGGAGTTTCATTTTCATTTACACTTTTTGCAGAAGATGAATGCAATGATAGGGTAGAATGTACCAGGACTTTTGTGGTAACAGCCGGTAGCGGACCACTTGAGGTGCTATGTCAAAGTGTTCAGGTAGATGGTTGTTTGTCAGAAGCTGCCATCGCATCTGAGTATATCGCTTGGGTAAATAGTATGTCCTTTACCGGTGGATGTAATCCAGTTGTAACATCAACCATTCCATCGCTTCCGGCATATACGTGCGGGCAGAGTTATATTTTGGTTTCTAATTTTACAGTAGATGATGGTAATTGTGGGAGTCAAACATGCAGTTCAACTTTTACAGTTACAGGTCCTCAGAATTTTGAGATTATTTGTTCGAATGATTTGACGGTTCCTGCATGTGCATCAGTGGCAGATATTGCCATCGCTTACAATGCTTGGAAAAGCGGATTTTCATTTGCTGGAGGATGTCCTCCCGTAGCAGATAATCTGGCAAGCATTCCAACTTTGGATTTGACAAATTATGTATGCGGTGATCCTCTTCAAATTCAATTTAACTATGCAGCTGGAGATGCATGTCAAAATATACTAAATTGTCCAAGTTCCACATTCACAGTTGAGGCCAGGACCCCGATTACAGTCAATGGTTGCTCTCCAATACCATCTATGTTTACGCTTCCGCCATGTCTGCCTGAACAAGACATCATTGACGCTTACAATTTATGGAAAGATAAATATTCATTTGCTGGGGGGTGCAATGCAGAAGATAACTTAGACATGGTGCCTCCTTTGCCACCATACGTTTGTGGTGCTGGTTTCACGCTGGAATTTGAATACACAGTGGTGGATGAATGTGATGAAGTGGTCTGTCAGAAAGATTATTTCATTGTTGAACCTGGAACACCTTTGGTATTGAATTGTCCAATTGATCCCATGTTGCCTGAATGTTCAACTGAAACAGACATCATCAATGGCTATATAAACTGGATTGGCGGGTTTAGTGTCGCTGGTGGTTGTTCGAATGTCATTGATCTTGATGTTGATCCTCTTCCACCTTACATGTGTGGGGAAGCATTTACCTTACAAGCAAGTATGACAGTCACAGATGGATGTGGAAATAGCGATGTTTGTTTTTCATCATTTTCTGTTGGTCAGGCTGATGCTTTGATTGTTACCTGTTCTCCAGATATTAATGTGGCTGCTTGTAAAACTCCTGATATTATCATGGCAGCCTACGATCAATGGAAAGCTGGATTTAGTGTAACTGGAGGGTGCAATCCATCCAATAACTTGTCTCTGATTCCAGATCTGCCAATGTCCATCGCATGCAATCAATCCGTTGAATTGACTTTTACATTAAATGCAATGGATGATTGTGGAAATTCAATGAATTGCACATCCACATTTACAGTAGTAGCCAAAGCAATAGAAGTATACTGTCCGCCAGACATTACCAGAAACTATCAAATCAGTGGTTGTCATACGCCTAATCCGTTTCTTACCATCGATGATTTTCTTGCAGGTGGAGGGAATATTATTTCTTGCTATCCCAAAACACAGTTTGATATAAGACATACAGATGTCATGGTGTCGCCACCATGTACAGATATGAGAATAATAGAACGTACTTATACAATTATCGACCCATGTTTGGGTGAACATGAATGTGTTCAAACCATAACATTCATCAATCTTGAATGTGATGAGACCAGTTTCGATGGGGGAGAAATAGGATTTGATCAAACGGTTTGTACAAGCCAAAGCCCAGATCCAATAATATCAATTTCTCCCGCCTCTGGTTTCTGCGGTTTTGTGGAATACATGTGGCTGGTTAGTCCTACTGGATTTCCAGCATTGCCAGGAGCCAACGATTGGACAGTAGTTCCAGGAGCAACTGGTGAGTCTTATTCACCTCCACCTCCACCTCCTGGAGAATCAAGGTATTATATACGATGTGCAAGAAGTTTCAATTGTTGTGATTTCAATGTTGAATCAAATATTGTTCGAATCACAAACGATCCTTTCTGTCCTTTGGAGGCTGTTTGTCCAGCAGCAGTAGAAGTTTCAACATGTCTTGGCGAAACAGCAATTCTTGAACTCTATAATCAATGGTTAAGCGAGTTCGAAGTGATTGGCGGAGTCGCCCCAGTATCAGAAGGATTGACTCCGACTGGTCAATTGTTGATTACTCCAATATGCGACTTTGCACAAATCATTGAATGGGAGTTAACCGGAGTCGATGCTTTGACCGTTGTGTCATGTAATTCAACTTTTACAATTACAAACGATGAACCTTTCTCACTAACCTGTCCGCCTGATCTTGCTATTGATTATTCTAGCATTGGTTGTGCAGATTTTCCTGCTGCAGCGACCGCTCAGGAATTTATAAATCAAGGAGGCGAGATTACTGGTTGCAATTTGGATGACATTGAAATTGTACACGAAGACGTAATTTCTTTCTATAATTGTTTTCTTGGCGATCCTGTCGAAAGAAATATTGAAAGAGTATATTTAATTAGAAATACATGCAGTGGCATAACATCTGCATGCGTACAAAACATTACCGTATCAAACCTAAGTTGTGATAGAAATCAATTTGATGCAGGAATTATTGAAGGAAGTCAAATAGTGTGCGCCTCAGAAGTGCCCAATGAAATAACTTCAGGTTCTCCAGCATCAGGCTTCTGTAGTTTCGTAGAATATCAATGGTTTGAAAATACCTCGAACGAACCTTTCAATACCTTAGACTGGAACGGCATAATTGGGGCAGATGGTGAATCATATCAACCACCTTCGCTGAGTGAAACCAGATTTTATGTAAGAGCCGCAAGAAGTTTCAATTGCTGCGAATGGGAGTCTATTAGCAATGTTGTTATTGTGCTAGTTGATGGATCTTGTTTGCTGAATGATCCTTGTGATGAAACAGACATGTATTACTGTCCACCAGATAATTACTTTAGTCAGGGAGCCAACACTGCAGTCATAACCAATGGAAAAATCGAAGCATGTAACTCCATTGAAAATGTATTGATGGTCAGATACGATAGTGATAAGTCCGTTGATCTTATAGAAGGATTTGAAGTAAAAGCCGGATCAACATTTGAAGCTAGGGCTGATGGGTGTAACTAAGTTCGTAAAGTCAATTATCAATGAGTCGATGAGTCAATGGGCCAATGAGGCAATGAGTCAATGAGTCAATTTGTCGATGAGCCAATGAGTCAATTTGTCGATGAGTCAATGAGGCAATTTGTCGATGAGTCAATGAGGCAATTTGTCGATGAGTCAATTTGTCGATGGGTCAATGAGGCAATTTATCAATGAGTTGATGAATTGATGAGCCAATTTGACAATATTTACATTGGCTTAAATAGGAAATTTGTCAATAAGGCAATTTAGTTTCCACCTTGATTGAACATAGCAAACTAAAGACCGAAAACTGTGAACACCGAACTTAAAAGTTAGTCACTAGATTTCTATCTAGAAGAATGTCCTTCAGTTCCTTTAAAGCGGCATATTCTTGGGGCATCACTTTTTTGACTGCTTCTTTAACTGAGAGGTAAGTGCCTTGTTCCAGGCAGGGGAGGGTTTCCTTTATTTTGTTTTTGACACGGTTAGCGTCATGCTTTAGAATTTTTCTGATCGAAGGAATCTCATGCCAATCAGCTTCAATAGCGAGAGTAGTCAATGTATCTCCCTCTCCATTTTCAGTGTCGTCAAGTTTGATGAGGCTAAAGTTATTGTTCTCAAGTTCAAGGTAAGAACCAGAAGGAATGCTCCAAATCTCTGGATTGGTATGCAAATCAGGTTGAATAAGGAATACTTCAAGTCCTTTTTCATGGCACCTATAAATAACTAATCTTACTTGATCGAGTATCTTCATAACCTTTATTCTTGTTGCGAAACTAACAAATACCCTTATTAATTGTTCAAAATCACATGTTTTTTGGCAACTTATATATAAAAAAGATACATATGATAGAGAATATCGACTGAAAACATAGAGATTACAGCATTTCTACAAATCCTTTAATCTTTGCACTCTTCAAGTCATTTTTATGTCATTCTCAATTAATGTCTCTTTTGAATTCTATCTTTTGATTAATTTAGGAACAAAGTATTTTGAATGAGAATTGTCCTAATCTTCACCCTTTTGACGGCTTCTCTATTTTGTTTCGGTCAGCATTCCCCGAAAGGGAAAATGGACCACTTTAAAAAGAACAAAATATTCAAGCCTGACACTAAGCTTAAAAACTCGACTCAGTTCTTTGACTTTCATAGAACCCAGCTTGGCATTGATCAAGAATGGATTGAAATGAAAAGTTCAAAAAGAATCGAAGCCAAACATTCAGTTGTCCACGAAAGATTCAAGCAATACTATAAAGGAATTGAAATTTTCGGAAGTAATTATACACTCCATCAGAAAGATGGAATTATTACTTCAGCCACTGGAAATTTATTTCCGAACATCACCCATGTAAAGACGGGAAATATTACAAAGAAATCAGCCATTGAACGTGCTCATGAATCAATGGTTCACAGATATTACTCCAAACTTGAAAATGTTGATTTCGAAAAGATTACATCCAATGCGGAATCGTATAGATCTGTGGTCATTGACCGATCATTTCCTCAATACTCAGGAGAATTCATTGAAGCTTGGGAAATTATCATGTTCATAGATGATTACATTCCACGCAAGGACCGGATTTTTATCAGCAAGGTCGATGGAAAAGAAATAAATCACTTTACAGAAATTTGCGAGCACAATGTTGAAGGTACTGTTGTCACGAGATATTATGGTACACAAAAAGTGGTCACTGATTCCATCGGACCAGACCAATATGTTTTGAGAGATTATTCCAGAGGTGAAGGCGTTTTCACTCTGAATGGTTTGCAAAAGGATGCAGGCTTTGATGACGGATTTGGTAACTTCAAAGATTCAGATAATCACTGGGAGAATTTTAACGATGATCAAGATGAAGTAGCTGGTGATGCACATTATTGTGCGAGCTCGTTTTATGATTTTATGGCGGACCTAGGATGGGATGGGGTAGACGGAGAAGGAGGTAGTTTGATTTCAATTGTTCATGCTAGAGACCGATATTATCTCAATGCTTTTTGGGATGGCGTACGCACCCAATACGGTAATGGTGACTGTGATGAATATGGACCATTGACAACCTTGGATGTGGTTGGACATGAATTTTTACATGGTGTAATTACAAACAGTTCTGCCCTGGTTTATCGAAATGAATCTGGAGCACTCAATGAATCGATTGCTGATATTTTTGGAAAAGCATTACAGTATGCATACGATCCTGAGAATTTCAGCTGGTATTATGGAGACAGTTTCAGAACCGATCCAGAAGCACGTCTATTCCGGTCTATGAACGATCCGAATGAATTGGAAGATCCTAAATTTTATGGAGGAGAACACTGGTACAGTGGAAAAGGAGACAATGGTGGCGTTCACTCAAACAGTGGTGTGTTTAATTATTGGTATTACCTTTTGGTCGAAGGCGTGTCTGGTATCAATGAAGCCGGAGTAGCTTTTGATGTGCCATCCGTTGGTTGGGACAAAGCAACAGAAATTGTGTATGAATTGACGGTGGCCTACCTGACAGAGAATTCAAATTATTTTGATGCCATGGAATTGTCAATTGAAGTTACAGAACAATTGTTTGGACAAAATTCCACAGAATTCAATGCTGTGGTCGAAGCTTGGAAAGCAGTAGGTTTGTATTCCGGCATCAATGAAAATGATTTGGCATTGGTTGTGAGTGTTGAAGATTATTATGGTTGTCCTAACTCAATTATTTATCCTGAAATTAGTTTTGCCAATCATGGTAATTCAAGCTTTGATACTGGCTATGAAATATTATTAAATTACAAAACTGACCAGGATTCAATCGTAGAATCTTATATTCTCGAAAATGAATTTTTGCCTGGAGATACATTGACATATACATTCAATACGGGAGTAAATTATGATCCGGATATTGACAGAAAACTCCACTTTAAAATTCTCAATGAAGAATTGAATAACATAAACAATAACGCTGAAGCTGAGATTAGATTCTATGAAATTGAAGGTAAAGACATGGAACTTTTAGATTTCCAATTTAGAAAATCAGATGAATGTCTTGATTCAGAATACGGTTCATTTAGAATTCAATTTAAGCATGTTGGTTGTTTGTCGATTCCTGATACTGATACATTGACATTGAGGATAACAACAGATCTGGAAACAAAGGATGTGCCTTATGTCCTTTACAGACCCATTGATCCTAGCAGCACAACCATCGCTTTTCGAGGTTTTGCCAATGATATTGAATTTCAATCAGGTTTTACAAATTACAGCGTTGAGCTTTTGGTACCTGGAGATGAAGAAGATGGAAATAATATTTTTGAAGGTAAGCTAGAAACTTCGAACAAAATTTCTGCAGGATACATTGAAAGATTTGAAGACAGTGATTTTGATGGATATTTCAAAATGGCTTACTTGAGTTTCTTCGCAGAAGATAGCATTCTAAGATATCAGGATAATCCAATGCTGGCCATTGCTTCGACAAGAACCAGCACCAATCCTGAAAAATGTGATCAAGTTCAAGATTTTTATTCTGAAAATTCAAACGCATTTACAATTGAAGGTTGTCTCGATGCCACTGATATGGAACTTCCCGCCTTGTCAATGGATATGGCGCAATTTAGAAATTCATTGGAGACCATTGAAGGCATTGATGACCAATTTACAGTGATTGCTCAAGTACAATTGGATACGGTAGAATATCCATTGATTTATGGTCAGGCTGATGGTGAGATCATCAACCACGAATTTGACATTCCTGAAGATTATAGGGGAGGATTTCAAATCTCAGCTGTGATTTTATCTGGCTTGTCAGAACCATACGATGATGGTAGTTTCGGTGATTATGATATGCTATTATTAGATAACTTACGATTGGTCGACCGTACAACTATGGTTGATGAAAATCAAAGACCGGAATTCAAGATATTTCCTAACCCAACTGCTGATATGCTGAATATTACAAATAATCATTCTGATTCAACATTCTCCGTCAGTGTTATTGATAATATCGGGCAGGTTATCTACAAAAACATCAGTGCATCCGATGGGGTTCAGATTGATGTTAGTAAATGGCCATCAGGCGTATACTTTTGTCAGATCAAGGATTTTTCTAACTTTAGCCTTGTGAACAAATTTATTAAAATATAGCGCTAACGCTTGTTGTATGCGCTAAATGTATTTACACAATGGCTTTAAAGCAAACTGACTTTCAATTCGAAAATCAAAGTGCCTTTTATAGAGGGAAGGTTCGCGATGTATACCACTTTGATGATAAGATGGCCATAGTGGTTAGTGACAGAATTTCTGCCTTTGATCATATTTTACCTCGAGCGATTCCGTATAAAGGACAAGTGTTGAACGGTGTAGCTTGTCACTTTCTCGAAAATACCAGACACATCGTGCCCAATTGGTTAGAAGGATCACCTCATCCCAATGTCATGGTAGGTCATGCGTGTAAACCCATCAAATTGGAAATGGTCGTAAGAGCATATCTAGCAGGACATGCTTGGCGTACCTATAAATCTGGCCTTCGAAGCTTGTGTGGAGTTTCATTGCCGGAAGGCTTAAAAGAGTCAGATAAATTACCATCACCCATCATCACTCCAGCTACCAAAGCTGAACAAGGACATGATGAGGACATTTCGGCAGAAGAAATTTTAGCAAAAGAGATAGTGAGCAAAAAACAATGGGAAACTTTGTGTCATTATAGCTTGGCTCTTTTTGAGCATGGTACCGCTTCTGCAAAAGAAAGAGGACTGATTTTGGTCGATACAAAATATGAGTTCGGTCTCTTGGATGGTGAGATCATATTGATAGATGAAATTCATACGCCAGATAGTTCTCGCTATTATATACTAGAAGGTTATGCAGAGAGGCAAGCAAAAGGGGAGAAGCAAAAGCAACTTTCCAAGGAGTTTGTCAGAGAGTGGTTGATGGAAAATGGATTTCAAGGTCTAGAAGGCCAAAAAATGCCGTTGATGGATGATGATTTTGTAGATCATGTCACTGGAAGATACATTGAATTGTATGAGAAATTACTGGGTAAGACCTTCGTAAAAAAACCATACGAACACCTCGAAGATGAAATAAAGAGGGCGATAAAAGATTCGTTCTAAATATTAAAATATTTGCATATCTGTTTAGAAAATGCCGTAAGCTTTGTGTAGCTTTGACACTTCTATAAACACCCGAAATTCCAAACTTAAACTTTAGTGGTAAAGAATTGCGGGACCAGAAAGGTATAATTGAATGCCGCAAGAATGATGATCAATTCATTTATTTCTGGTTCCGCTTTCTTCCCTTTTTCTCCAAAATTTTTAGACTTTTACCGTTCAAGATTCAGGAATATCAAATGAAGTGGAGAGACTGCTACAGAGCCAATTCTGAAAAGACGAACGGAAGCATACCTGCTGATAGATCTACCTATCAAAGAGATTTTGACAGAATCATTTTCTCTTCTCCTTTCAGAAGGCTACAGAATAAAACACAAGTTTTCCCCTTGCCGGGAACAGATTTTGTACACAACAGACTCACACATTCACTTGAAGTCGCTTCCGTTGGCAGATCGATTGGTACCATAGTAGGAAAGCAAATTGCAAGGGAAAAGTTTGAGCCAGAAGAAGACGGTTTTCATTTCTATGATACGCAACTTTCGAATGTAGTAGCCTCAGCATGTCTTGCGCATGACGTTGGAAATCCGGCCTTCGGGCATTCAGGAGAAGACGCAATCTCAAATTACTTTACTTCATTCAAAGATGAACCCATTGAAGGAACACCGCTTTCTCAATATTTCGGCGAATCAGAATGGGAAGACCTCACCAGTTTTGAAGGAAATGCTAACGCTTTTCGAATACTTACCCAAGCATTTAAAGGAAAAGCAGAATATGGAATGGGTTTAAGTGCAGCTTGTCTTGTTTCCATTCTTAAATATCCTTGTGAATCAGTGGGCAGAAACAAAGCATTCAAACACACAAAAAAATATGGTTTCTTCCAATCAGAAAAAGACTTGTTTGTAAAGTTGGCCAATGAGCTAAACCTTGTGCAGGAATCGGAGTCACCCTTGGTGTACAAACGTCATCCGTTTGTGTATCTGGTTGAAGCCGCTGATGATATTTGTTACAATATCATTGACATGGAAGATGCACATCGCAAAGGTATTCTTTCAAACGGGGTGGTAGCCAATGCTTTTCTTCAGGTCATCAAAGAGATCGATTTGCCTCAAGATGACTTTTTAAAAATCAAGTCTAAATTTGAAAATATCGGAGATGCCAACGAAAGTATCGCTTACTTGCGTTCAAAATGCATCAATACCTTGGTGAATGCCTGTGCCGAAATTTTCTTGAAGAATGAACAGAAAATCATTGAAGCCAGTTACGATTCCAGTCTATTGGGTGATCTCAAAGCAGATGCACAATCTTTGGTGGAGATTGAGAAGCTTTCATTAGAGAAAATTTATCGTTATCCGAAAGTGCTTGAAATCGAAGTGGCAGGATTCAACGTCATGTCCGGCCTTCTGGAAATGTATGTGCCAGCCGTTTTGAAGGAATTTAAAGATGCCTCAGACAAGACTCTTGTTCGTCTCATTCCAAGCCAATTTGACCCTTCTGAAAAGGAGTCTGCTTATCTCAAAACCATGTGTGTGCTTGATCACATTTCATCAATGACCGATGCGTATGCAGTCGAACACTACCGCAAGCTCCGTGGTATCGAGATATAGTCTACGCTGAATTATTGCCCAAGTCACAGAAGAATACATTGTTGGTAGGTCAATTTCCAAAACTTTATTGTTGGGGTGAAGACCTCTTGCGGAATATAATATAAAGTCCTAATTTTAGAAATACTTTCAATGCCTTTAGATTAAATAACCAAATCTAAATTATGGATATTAGAGTACAGAGAGATTCTCAGAGGTCAGGCAACTATTTTCAGTCTTATGCCGTCGAACATTTCCAAGCTTTTTTCAAAAAGTACAGATTTCTTGAATCAGTGAATGTGTTTTTCAGAGGAGGCGATCAATCTGACAAATCAATCAAGCTGATGGCAAGAGTCAAAGGCAAGAATATTTTCGCGGAAGCGAGTGCTTATCGGCATGACGTTGCTCTTGAACTTGCAGCTAGAAAGCTACAGACCCAAGTCGAAAAATTTAAAACAAAGCGGTACAACAAGACCGGCTAAATTCATTAGATAAAGATTAGAAAGAGATTGTTTGTCCTGATTTGCTTCGGGGCAGACAATCATTTATTTCCCGTCACTAGTACTGTGTCAATTTAATTTTTATAATTCTATTCCTTTTTCCTTGATGAAAAACGAACCCAAAAAATCATCCCGATTTAAAGCGGCCCTCCATGGCTGG
>JAHDDD010000104.1:2504-11980 GCA_020629535.1 Saprospiraceae bacterium | reverse complement strand
TTTCCGCACTGATCTCCAACAAATGTCAGAAAGGTTTTTGTTTTCATATTATTCCAATTGGTTGCTATTATTATGATGTTGGCATTTACAAGTGACTTTGCATAAAGAGTGAGTAAACAAAGATGCATCTAAAGATTCAATGGCTAGACAAAATAGCCAAGAGTAGTGTATTTCATTCAAGCATTCAATTTCCCAATTCCCCTTCTACTATCTTTTTAGCAAAAGCATCAATTTCATCTCGACATGCCCTGAAGGCAGTGATTAACTCTTTGGACGTACCTGTCATTTTAGATGGGTCTTTAAAGTTATGATGGATGACTTTCGTTGCCTTCGGAAAGATTGGACATCTTTCCTGCGCATGATCGCATACCGTAATAACAAGATCCATAGGAATATCTAAATACTCATCAACCAAGGTAGAACTATGATCGTGAATCAGTACACCTTTTTCGGCCATAACACCAATTGCAAACGGGTTGACCCCATGCGTTTCGACACCAGCACTAAAAACATCAAACTCTCCACCACCATAATGTTGAAGCCATCCATGCATCATTTGTGATCGACAAGAATTTCCGGTACAGAGGACAAGTATTTTCATATTAGTGTTCGGTTTTCAGTTTTAGATGATCGGCTTTCGGTTTCGTTGTTTTTTCACTTCTCTTTACTACTTCTTTACATCAAACCAAATCTCCTCACTGTGGTCTCCATCAAAATAATGATAGGTAATTTCTGTTCCGGCTTTGATTTTTTTGAGTGCAGTAAATTCTATGGTTGTCGCTTCATAGTCGAGCAATGCTCGGGCATTTGGTTTTTCAGAATGATTGTAAAGACAACCATAACCCAACATGATGGCTGCCTTTTTCAATTTATTACCCCATTTGAAATAGTAACTCGCCAAGATGGTCTCATCCAAATGTTTGACTTGCTTTTTGGGCACAATGATCAATGGACATATCTCGATGAGACTCCCTTTCTTGATATCATGAGAAGTAAATACACCTCTTCCTTTCTTCTTAGTTTCGGCCACATACAAGCCTGGTACATGTAACATCTTCATTAATTTCTCTAGTTCTTTATTCGGAGGATTGGGTTTCCTGAGACCTCGATAAGTTCATTTTGTGAAAACAACAAGAAACACCCTCCACCTCCAGCTCCACAAATTTTCATAAAATAATCCTGCGAATTTAATCCTTCCTTCCAGATTTTTTGAACATGTGATGGAATCAATTTATTAAGAAATTGAAATTGAAGAAGAGATAATTCTTTTATCAAGTCAAGTTGTCTTTTTACCTTATTTTCAATAATGCTATCGATTATTTCATTATTAATATCAGCCATTTCATCGCTTAGCTTTTTGAACTGTTTGTTATTCAATCGTTCATGTTTATACCATTCAACCAGTTCCGCTGTTGTTCGTGGAGTATTTGAATTAAAGAGAAAGGTATTCAAACCCATATTGGTGCTTAAATCAGATTCAACCTTACCACTTGAAATCAAAGTACTCTCATTTTTATAAGAAATATATGGATCAAGGCCACTACTACTTCCGTGAAAAAAGGACTCCATTTTTGCAAATAATTCCAAAGAAGCATCTTTATGATTCAATGCAAAACGGGCAAAAGTGGCGGCTACCAAGGCACCTGAACTTCCCAGACCGCATCCAATAGGAATATTTGACGAAAAGCTATAAATCTCTTTACAATACTCAAGTTGATCTTTATCCAATGGAATATCCTGAGAAATCAGCCATTCAAACCATTTCGCAATTCGCTTGTCATTTTTAATAATCCAATGACCGAAATATGGCTTTAAAGGCTCAGCTAGGGCTTTGGAACCGTGTAAAATGGTGTATTCACCAAAAAGAATCACCTTGCCATGGAAATTTCTGAACATTTATTTTAAACTTCTCGCATTTTGATGGGTTTAAATTTACGATACCCTTTTAAAAGCTATTATCAAAGCATAAGTTTTTATAGCTTTGCAGCGAATTTTTGAAGAAAAGTAAAGTATAATCGCGATGGCAACAGAGACAAAAAGTACAGGAAAATATTGGATGATGTTCCTCGTTTCCCTGGCTCTAACGATTGCATTTTTAATATTCTTACCTGAATGGTTCTGGGTTATGTTACCCTTTCTATTTACCTCTTTGGTATATGCCTTTGATTGGGTGTAGACCACAATAAATCTTAAGTGGAGGCACTCAAAGACTTAATTGAAAAATATCACAGTTCACAAAATGTCCAGTCTCTTCTTAAGGTATTTGACAAAAACAAGGCTGCACGGGTAAAATTAAACGGTGTCATTGGTGGCAATGATGCATTTCTACTCGCTGGCTTTAATCAAGCCAAGCAATTCTCCCACATTTTTATCGCTTCTGACAAAGAACAGGCTGCATATATCTTAAATACACTTGAGGCCATTATCGAAGATCAGGCCATTCTGTTTCTTCCTGATTCTTTTAAAAGACCCGGCAATTACGAAGAAATTCAGCGCAATAATATTCTCATTCGCACGGAGTCGATCAATAAGATAAGTAACAGACTTCAAAAGCATGAAGTGTTGGTCACTTACCCAGAAGCACTTTTCGAAAAAGTGGTGGATCCTGCATTGCTGAATAAGCAGAAAATTGTTGTAAGCAAAGGTGAGAGCATTGACCTTGATACCATCATTGAACTTCTCGTTGAATATGGTTTTGAAAGAGTCGATTTCGTTTATGAACCAGGTCAGTTCAGCATCAGAGGAGGTATCGTTGATATTTTTTCCTATGGTAATGAATGGCCATACAGAGTTGAATTGTTCGATGATGAGGTGGAAAGTATCCGGAGTTTTAATCCGACTTCACAGCTTTCGATCCGGTCAATTGAAAAGATCAGTATTATTCCTGATGTAAATCGAGAATACGGTTCAGATGATAAGGTTTCAGTATTCAATGTGTTTCATGAAGACACTGTCATTTGGATTCAGGATGCTGATATGTTGGTTGATAAAATTCGGACCTGTTATGAATCTGCTGAGAAATGGGCTGGAATGATTCAAGCTGAAAGTACCGACGAAATGCTGTATTCGTTACTTAAAGAAAGGGCTTTTATCAAACCGGATCAAATCATTTCTGAGATTGAACCTTTTCCTATTGTTTTTATCAATGCTTTGCCTGCTGGTTTGAAGCCAGATTCCAATATTGATATAAAATGCACACCACAACCTAGCTTCAACAAAAATTTCAATTTACTCATTGAAAACCTTAATGAGAACAGCAAAGCCAATATTCAGAATTACATTTTTACAGATAACAATCGACAGATAGAAAGATTCTACAACATCTTTGAAGACCTCAATGCTGACGTTGATTTTCAACCCATTGCCGTTGACATTCATGGCGGATTCATTGACAAGGATGTAGGTGTCGCTTGTTATACCGATCATCAAATCTTTGAAAGATTTCATCGATACAGATTAAGAAAGGGTTTTACCAGAGAGCAAGCCATCAATTTGAAGATGATCAGGGATTTACAGCCTGGCGATTATGTAACTCATATAGATCATGGTGTTGGTCGATACTCCGGTCTTGAAAAAATAGAAATCAACGGACACATACAAGAATCCGTTAGATTAATATATCGAAATGATGATTTGCTTTATGTCAGCATCAATTCGCTGCACAAAATTTCAAAATATGTAGGCAAAGATGGTAGTGCCCCAAGAATCAGTAAGATTGGAGGCGATGCCTGGAAAACGCTCAAGAGAAAAACCAAGAAAAAGGTCAAAGACATAGCCAAAGACCTTATTGCTTTGTACGCTAAAAGAAAAGCCAGTAAGGGAATTGAATTTCCTCCCGACGGGTATCTGCAAAATGAACTCGAAGCATCATTCTTATATGAAGACACTCCAGACCAATACGAGGCTACCGTTAAGGTGAAAGAAGATATGATGAAGGCCTATCCAATGGATCGATTAATTTGTGGTGATGTTGGATTCGGAAAAACTGAGGTGGCAGTTAGAGCAGCATTCAAAGCTGTGGTTGGTGGAAAGCAGGTAGCCATTTTGGTTCCTACAACCATACTTGCCTTACAACATCACAGAACCTTTTCTGAAAGATTGGGTCACTTTGGTGTTTCTGTAGATTATATCAATCGATTTCGGTCAGCGAAAGAGAAGAAAGAGATTGCAGAAAAGCTAAAGGAAGGGACATTGGATTTGGTCATTGGCACGCATGCTATTCTCAATAAGCAAATTGGGTTTAAAGATTTGGGCTTACTGGTCATTGATGAAGAGCAGAAATTTGGAGTCGCAGCCAAAGAGAAACTCAGGGACATACGCGTCAACGTAGACACACTCACGTTAACAGCCACTCCCATACCGAGGACCTTACAGTTTTCACTGATGGCAGCAAGAGATCTTTCTATCATCAAGACACCACCTCCAAATCGTCAGCCGATATATACCGAGCGAAGAGTATTTAGTGAAGACCTCATAAAGCAATCTATTTATTATGAAGTTGATAGGGGTGGCCAAGTATTTTTTGTCCATAACAGAGTGAAGTCACTTCCTGACATGCTTGCAATGGTCACAAAAATTTGTCCCGACGTATCAGTACGAATGGCTCATGGTCAAATGGATCCAAAAAAACTTGAAACGACCTTACTGAGTTTTATCAATGGTGAATTTGATGTGTTACTCTGCACGAATATCATTGAGACCGGATTAGACATTGCCAACTGCAATACCATCATCATCAACAATGCACATCATTTTGGTATGAGCGATTTACATCAACTTCGAGGGCGTGTAGGTCGATCAAACAGAAAGGCATATTGTTATTTATTCGCTCCCCCATTGTCAACACTTACGAGCGATGCAAGGAAAAGACTAAAAACCCTTGAAGATTTTTCTGAGCTAGGAAGTGGATTTCACATTGCAATGCGTGATCTTGATATTCGAGGAGCGGGTAATCTATTGGGCGCAGAACAGTCTGGTTTTATTTCTGATATCGGATATCAAACTTATCAAAAGATACTCGAAGAGGCGGTCCACGAGTTGAAAGAAAATGAATTCAAAGAATTATTTTCGGAAGAGCCCCAGGAAGAAAAGATATATGTACGAGATGTCGAAATTGATACCGACATTGAAATGTTGATTCCTGATGATTACATCTCGCAAATTCAGGAACGATTAAGACTCTACACTGAGCTTGACTCGCTGGAAAATGAAGAGCAGTTGAATGAATTCAGAAAGAAACTGAAGGATCGATTTGGCAAGGTACCAGGTCAAGTAGAAGAACTATTTAACGGACTCCGTCTACGTTGGATGTGTGCAAAGTTGGGATTCGAAAGACTTAGCTTGAAAAAGAGAAAACTCAGATGCTACTTTATCAAAAACTCCGAGTCAAGTTTTTACAAATCGCCGACATTCCAAAAGTTGATGGCATACATGTCAACGGATGCAGAAAAATTAGGCCTATCTTTAAAACAATCTAGATCATATCTCATTCTAGTAAAGGATGATGTTAAGAATCTGAAGAATGCGCGCATTGTGCTTGAGAGAATTCAAGAAAGTTTAAGTACAGAAGATGAACCCGTTCAACAACCCACAAATTGACATAGAAGACCTTCCGAGGTCTGAAGACTTACAATATTCAGGATTGGAAACAGATTATCGTTCGGTCCAGATTATCTCCAATTGTATTTTTTGGTTGTTCTTTGGAGTTGCATTTGGAATTGGATTTCTGTTTGCAATTCCAGTTCCAAAACTGTTGTTTTATATCATTGCTGCCATTGGTGTGGCTCTCATCATTTTTTCATTTATCTCCATCTTTGTCGGGTTCAGAAAAAAGCAATACGCTATTCGGGACAAAGACATTCATTATAAAAGAGGTTGGATCTGGACATCTCATACCGTCATACCGTTCAAAAGAATACAACACAGTGAAGTAGTGCAAGGACCTGTTGACCGAATGTTCGATCTGGCTAAGATTAGAATTTTCACAGCAGGCGGAAGCAATAGTGACCTGACCATTCCTGGTCTTAGAGTTGGTAATGCGAATCAAATAAAAGATTTGATAACATCAAGAATTGCAACTACTCGTAAACCAGTTTTGACAAATGAAGAAGAGTGAGATGGAATTTAAGTCTCCTAGTCGACAATCTAGAGTTGCTCTCATTCTTATCATCTATTCTAGACTGAAAGGATTCGTTTCCCGATTGTGGCCCATCATCCTGATTGGCTTCTTTACAGGCAATTTTAATTTCAGCAATCCAGATGGATTGACGTTGACGATCATGATATTGGCCGTTGCGAGTGGAATAGCTGGTATCATCGCATACTTCCGTTACTATTATTGGATTGAAAATGATCAATTTGTTATTCGCAAAGGCGTGCTATCAAAGTCACTCACTCAAATTCCGATGGACCGTATCCAGACGGTGGACTTTGAACAAAATTTAATACATCAGATTTTCAATGTTGTCGGACTTAAGATTCAAACAGCAGGCACACAACAGGCAGAAATCAAAATGGAAGCACTCGAAGTTCCAATCGCAAACGCTTTGCGAGAGTATATACTTTCAAAAAAGGTAGATACAATTGTAACAGAAGATGGAACAGAAATTCAATCCGCCGTCCTACCTCAGGAAGAAATTTATCGAATCAGTTTTGGACGACTGATCAAAATTGGTCTCACTGAAAATCACCTAAGGTCTGGTTTTTTCATTGTATTTGCTCTTTGGTGGTTTCTTGATAATCTTCGTGAAGCAGGCCTAAACCTTGAAGACTATGAGCAGGAAGTTTCGACCGCCATCGGAGCATCACTGGTGATCATTGGAATTCTGTCGATAGTGTTTTTATTTTTATCCATCTTCATTTCAGTGGCACGAGTGGTTTTACAACACTTTGATTTAAGATTACTCAGAAGTGATCAGGGCTTTAAATTAATCAGTGGACTTTTCAACAGAAAGGAAGTCGCTGCACCATATAATAAAATTCAAGTCCTTCAATGGTCTCAAAATTTAATTCAGAAATTTTTGGGCTATCATACCATTGTGATGAAACAAGCATCGAGTGTTGAAGTAAGCAACAAAAAATCTATACAGGTACCCGGTGTATACGCTCAGGATATACAGGCTATTGAAGATTACCTATTCCCCGAAAGGGAGGAAAAAGATATCGAGTACTATGCAATCAATAAGCACTTTTTCATTCGTCCGGCATTGTACGGAGGTATTTTGACCATCCTGCTTTGTGTTGGATTGTGGTTCAATAAGAGTGCGATACTGTTCATCGCTGCTGTAATCTTGTTCTTCTTGTTCTTTTGTTATAGGAAATATCTCACCTTGAAAAAGGCTACGTATGCGATTAATCACCAAGCTGTATTTCTGAAAGGTGGTGCCTTTGGCTCCAGTCAATGGATGACCATGCTGCACAAAATTCAGGCTGTTAGTATCAGGCAAAGTCCATATCAGAGAAGAAGAAAATTGGCAGATCTCGACATACATACTGCTTCAGGCACGACTTCCATTCCTTACATTCCTTTGGATCGTGCCGCTTATCTGCATGATTATCTTTGTTACCAAATTGAGGTGAAGGAAAAGCACTGGATGTAAAATTGAACTGCAAAGAAGCTGTCATTTATGGTTTCCAATTGTAAAATAAATGTTTACAGTTGTCAAAAGCAAAGTTAAATCAGTAGACACTTTACTGTAAATGGATCACATTTGCAAATAAAAACATGAAGCTTCCAAAACAATTTGTAATCCTTACCTTTATTTTTTGCTTCTTTCAGTCATCATTTTTAGAAGCACAAATCGTAGCCTTTCAAGATGAGCAACTTCTTTTCCTACATCCCACTGAAGATGAAGATTTTGGCGAAAGAATGCCATTCATTCCATTTGATTACAATCAAGATGGTATTACCGATTACGTTGGTAATGACAGTGGTTTGAATTCACAGCGATTGTACAAGGGAATATCCGAAACAGAATTCGAGGAAATCATTCTTGAGTCAAAGTTTGATGATATTTTATACACCTTTGATTTTGATAAGGATGGTGATGAAGACATTGTGTTCGAAACCATCATCCATATCAATGAAGGGAATGATGTTTTTAGTCAAATTGATGTGTTAGCAGATAATTCTGAACACATCATAGGCGTGGGAGATTTTACAGGCGATGGAAAAACAGATATAATCTCTTATGACCAACTCAATGCATCCGAAGGAGTTGTCTATATGTATGAAAATTTTGGCAATTCATTGTTTTTGCAAAATGAATACTATCGTCACGGTAATTTTGATCGCGATGTAGATGTTGCTGATATTAATGCCGATGGATTTGATGATGTGATATTACAATTTGGATTTACTGAAGATAATCCAGCGGTGATTCTATTTGGCACCACAGGTGACCCTGTTGAATTATATTTAGAAGACAATTTTGACTGGGCAGACTTTTCTCAAAGCATTGTTGATATCGACAATGATGGAGATCTTGATATTTGTATGTTGAGTAGACAAGGTGACTTTTGCATCCTTGAAAACAAAGATCATTTTGAATCACAAGAGGCACCCATCATTTTTGAATTTCAAGAAGATATGAGATACTTGTATTTCGACATTGCTGATATGAACAATGATTCAAATCTTGATTTGGTAGGCGTAGCATACAGTGAGGGTGAACGTTACGTGTATGTGTCGACCCAAAACTCAAACAATCAGTTTACAACACCTCAAAGAGTTGGCCTAGTAGCCAGTCCAGATGGTGGTTGGAATACGCCATTTTCAATTCCTCATTCCCAAGGAACATTGAGTTTGTATGATCACGATGGTGATGGTTTAAAAGATATCATCCATACAGATGGTTATTCTGTACCCGCAAAAGTTATCATGTTTAAGAATGAATCTGCGCTGAGCACCAACAGTGAAGAACTTAGCTTTCAATTGTCTAAAGTGTATCCCAATCCTGTCACAGATGTGCTTTATATTGGAAATTCAGATTTCGAAAAAGGACAAAAAATATCCATCTATGACGGTATGGGCAGATTGGTTTTGAAAACATCACCAGACCATCAGGCCTTACATATCAAAAGCCTTAAACCTGGAACATATTATGCAAAACTAGAACACGGGCAAGCTATTCCTTTTGTAAAGAAATAAGCAATGTTCTCAGAGTAATAGTACGTACCGTCCTTTTTGGTTAAATCTGTACATGCAAATGATCGGCTGTACCTACATGCCTAATGGTGGTAAAGCCCATCATTTTAAAATAAATGGTCATGAGTTGGTTTCTAAGCTCGCTTCTGCCTTTGACCCTTAGGTCAACGGCATGGGCATATCCGTCTTTTTGCTTGTAATGTTTTGAACTGTGGTTTGTCTTCATACCCATAGATGCATAATCTGCCTTTCCCCTTTGTGCATCTGTAATGATCAACTCCTTATCGAATTGGATCAGGGTACTCAAGCTTAACCTCAGGACTGGATGTAA
>JAHDDD010000104.1:0-2487 GCA_020629535.1 Saprospiraceae bacterium | reverse complement strand
TCATCGGTTTTTGCATTGGTCGAGGAGATAAAGAAAATACCGTGACCTGCATATACAAGAACCAAAAGGAATGCAATCAATGCTCTCCTTTTCAATGCATCAAAAGAACCAAATTTACCCGCCAATCTTCCATAAAAAAAACTGAAATAAACAAACATCAGTGCTGCGGTAACTCCTATACCCATAAATATACTTGGGTATGGAAGGAAGCCCTCACTTTGGTTAAAGAACAAACTACTCCGAATTAAAAGAACGAAAGGGAAGAAGATTAGGAAGACAAACTTAAATAACTGATAGATAATCCAAAGCATAGGCAAGATCAAAGCATTGCAAAATGGTCTTTAAAGGTAATGAAATGGCACATTCGATGTACTACTTTCACCATTCAAATAAACATCAGCCCTCAAGATTTCGTTCCCAACTGGTTAATTTAAAGCTATAAGACTGGAATGTGAAGTCTCTCTATTTTTTTATTTTTGTGAGCCTTAAAAAAGAGAGATGTCAATCACCAAGGAAATATCAATCAGACGTACTTTTGGAATCATCAGTCACCCGGATGCTGGTAAGACTACATTGACAGAAAAGTTATTGCTTTTCGGTGGAGCCATTCAGGTTGCTGGTGCTGTTAAATCAAACAAGATAAAAAAACATGCTACTTCTGATTTTATGGATATCGAAAGGCAAAGAGGTATCTCTGTTGCCACTTCGGTAATGGCATTTAATTACAAGGGGAAAAAAATCAATATTCTTGACACTCCAGGTCACAAAGATTTCGCAGAAGACACATACCGTACTCTGACAGCTGTCGATAGTGCTATCGTGGTCATTGATGTGGCAAAAGGTGTAGAGGAACAAACTGAAAAGCTCGTTGGTGTTTGCAAAGGGAGATCTACCCCTATGATTGTATTTGTCAACAAGCTCGACCGTGAAGGAAAAGATGGATTTAGCCTACTAGATGATATTGAACAAAAACTAAACATGAAAGCTTGTCCACTTTCATGGCCTGTTGGAATGGGTTCAGATTTCAAAGGTGTCTATAATATTTATGAAAAAAGTTTGGTGCTTTTCTCTCCACATGGCAAACAGGCTGAAGAAGATACTATGTTGATCGAAGATTTGTCAGATCCTATTCTCGATGAAAAAGTCGGAAAGAGACTGGCTGATGAATTACGTGAGGAAATTGACACCATTGAGGAGGTGTACCCAAAATTCGATGCAGAAGCATACAGGAAGGGTGAATTGAATCCAGTGTTCTTTGGTAGCGCCATCAATAACTTTGGAGTAAAAGAAATGTTAGATTGTTTCGTTGAGATCGCTCCTGGACCATTGGCACGAGAGACTGAAGAACGAATCGTTCACCCAGAAGAAGAAAAATTCACTGGCTTCATTTTTAAGATTCATGCCAATATGGATCCGAAGCACAGAGACAGAATTGCATTTCTAAGAATTTGCTGTGGTGTATTTAAAAGGAACACCAACTATCTTCATGTGAGGAACAACAAGAAGATGAAATTCTCAAATCCTACTGCTTTTATGGCAGCGAAAAAGTCTATAGTCGAAGAAGCATTCCCAGGTGACATTGTTGGGCTTTATGATCCTGGAAATTTTAAAATTGGTGATGCATTGACCGAAGGAGAAACATTGCATTTCAAAGGGATACCTAGTTTTTCACCTGAACAATTTAGGTACATTGAAAATGCTGATCCAATGAAGTCGAAGCAATTAAACAAAGGAATTCATCAATTGATGGAAGAAGGCGTTGCTCAATTATTCATTAAGCAAGACAATCAAAGAAAGGTAATTGGTACCGTGGGCGCACTTCAGTTTGATGTTATTAAATATAGACTCGAACATGAATATGGTGCCAAATGTAGTTACGAACCATTGAATATCCACAAAGCTTGCTGGTTGTCTTCAGAGGATGAGACTGCCATCAAAGATTTTCTTAGCAGACGTCGGAACAACATCGCCAAAGATATTGAAGACCAAATTGTGTTCCTCGCCGAATCTCAATGGATGCTCAAGGCAGCACAAGACAATCATCCTGAAGTCGAATTTCACTTTAGTTCTGAATTTTAATCTAATTACTGGATAAAAATTATCAATTGGTAGAAAAGGAATCTTTTCACTTGCTTTTAATTGATATATCAATTATTATTGCATCAATTATAAAATACAACTATGCTTAAAGCTGAAGAAACCATTTTCTATAAAATAGAATCTACCATCAAAGCTTATAGAAAACTTGCCCAAAACTCAATCAAAGAAATTGAACCCAAACTCACTTTAGACCAATCAATGTTGCTGAAAAAATTGATTGAAAACCCTGAGGTTACACAGAAGCAACTAGCAGCATTGATTTTTAAAGATGTGGCATCTGTCACCAGAATGATTGAGCTCATGGTCAAAAATGGTTTTATTTTGAGAGAACCCAATCCAAACAACAGAAGAGAAAACCAACTCAAACCTACCAAAGAGGCCTTGACT
>JAHDDD010000103.1:4902-12006 GCA_020629535.1 Saprospiraceae bacterium | reverse complement strand
AAACCAATCTTCATTTAAAGTTCCAAAACCCACTTCATCGCATTCGCAAGTCCATCTTCTTTCTGCAGTTTCTTAGACATATTTTCAGCATTGGTTTTCATTTCAAATGAAAAAAGTGCTTCGATCGAAGCCAACAAATTTTGTTTCTTCAATTTCTTTAAAGGGACCGGATGAGGACCAAGTTCTTTCTTAAATACTTGCTTGCCCCAAAAATATTGATCACCAAATGGATGCAAGATCGGACAAATGAATTGTGGAACACCTGCTCTTAATGCAGTGGCCGTTGTACCCGCTCCACCATGATGCATCACGGCATACACTTTCGGAAACAACCAATCAAAAGGTGCACGATCGATGGTCATAACTTTTTCATCTTCACGAATTGAAGCATCTTTCAATCCCCAAGCTCTGACAATTAGAATCTTGACATCAAATTTCTCTAGAATGTTATCAATAAATTCTTGGATCGGAGTATGCGATTTGTATGGCATACTTCCAAAGGTGATCACCAATATCTTTTTGTCACCTCCGAGAAAACTCTCAAGTGTAGGGTCTTTAAATTCTTGATCAATATTCCTGAACCAAAATCCAGTAAAGACATGATTGTCCGGATAATCAACAGGCCGCTTCAAAAACAATGGACTGATTCCGTACATCACCGGAGTCTCTGCTAATAGTGGCTTCTTCAAGTCCAACCCTTTGGCTTTCCTAAATTCTTGGACCGGATACTTTATACTTCCTGCCATTGCATTAGAGAATCGATATGTCAACGCATTCATCCAACCCGGTAAAGGGAGAAATGCAAGGATTGGGTTTCTAAATTCTTTGGTGACTGAAAAAGCTGGAACCACATAAGCTTTAATCGCAGTGAAATTTGAAGTAGAAACAAAAGAATCTATCATCGTCTTTGGATGATAGATCACCAGATCGGCATCCAAAGAAAGCTCATAAAATTTTTCCAATGAACTTTGAATGAGCGGATACACTTTCTCCTTCAATTGTTTTCGAATCGTAAATGGATTCTTTCCAATTGCGTTCTTCATTTGCTCATCATCAATGAGTAGACCATAGTCTCCTTCAAAGAATTCGTATTTGACATCATAGTCTTTTGCAAGGTCTGAAAATAATTGTGCCGAGCACACAGTAACATCATGTCCATGTGCAGAAAGATACTCTCCCAAAATTAAAAAGGGTTGGATATCTCCTCTAGAACCCATACTACAAAGTAAAATTTTCACACGATCATTTTCCATTAATGAACTCAATGTTGACAGTTATAAACGAAAACGCATTGACGATAAATACCCAAAGCAAGTTACACATTCGGTACATACATTTACAAAACATTTAATGCTGAGCTTATGAAAAACTATCGATTATTAAGAACACTTTATTTTATCTGTTTTATTCTATTTGTTTTCAACTTCCAGTCCAATTCTCAGATCCCCGGACTGGATGTTGAAACAAATGGTATGCTAGTCCCGCGATTAACCACTGCTGAGAGAGACGCTTTAACTTCTGTTCAACCTGGCTGGGTCATCTACAACACTACCACCGATTGCATTGAATTCTATCGAGAAGTCGGTTGGTTCAATATCTGTGAAGCTACTGCCAATTGCGGTCCGTGTACACCTTTGGAATGCAATTCACTGAATGTCACGCTTGGTGGACTTGCTGATGAATTTCCCCAAGATCTTCTGGTGCTTTCCAATGGTGGAATCATCGTGGCTAGTTACACAGAATCATCTCAATCTGGCGATGTGACAGACATCAACAACAGCGCAGGGACCGGATTTGAAGATATCTGGCTGGCCAAGTTAGACTTTGAAGGAAATGTAATTTGGAACAACTTGATCGGTTCCATTCAATTTGATCGCGTAAATAGCATAGAAGAAGCTCCTGATGGCAACATTATAGTTGCCGGCAACAGTGGTTCTTCGGGTGATGGAGATTTCAGTGGCCCATCGAACGGTACCTCTGATATCTGGATTCTCAAAGTAAATCAAAGTGACGGTTCGATCATATATGAAAATAACTATGGAAGTAGTTTTTTCGAAACTGGAAAAGGCATGGATGTCTGTTCCGATGGTGGAATTGTACTGGCAACTGCCACTTCTGGATCTTTAAACAATGGTGACATAACAGATGTATCTAATGGAGCTTCAGATATTTGGGTTGCTAAATTGGATGTCGATGGCAATATCGAATGGAACGGATTATACGGAAGCACTGGCTCAGAATTTCCATATTCTGTCAGACAAACCAATGACAACGGTTTCATTGTATGCGGTCATACCAATACAACAACAGTTTCTGGAGATGTTAGCACAGCTTCCTTTGGTTTGAATGATTTTTGGTTATTCAAATTAGACCAAAATGGAAATAAAATTTGGGACATTACTTTGGGTGGATCTTCAAGCGATGCTCCATCTGCGGCTATCGAAATTTCAGATGGCAGCATCATGGTTGTAGGAAGCTCTTCTTCTACCAATGGAAATGTAACAGATACAAACAACGGAAATGATGATATCTGGTTGATAAAATTGGATGCCAATGGAAATATACTTTGGGATAATATGATTGGAGGTAACTCACAGGATACCGCAGTAGATATTGTGGAAGCCAGCGATGGAAATATCTTCATATGTGGAACAACACTTTCCACTACAAGCGGAGATGTGACCAATCCTAATCCTTCTGGATTTTACCAATCGTATATTGTAAAGGTCGACCTCCAAGGTAATGTTCTTTGGAATACAGTCATCGGAGGTGATGCTCTTGAGCGAGCAAGGGGCATACAGGAAGAAGCCAATGGATGCTTACTTGTCTTGAGTGAGACCCGAAGTAGTTCTACCGGAGATGTCATCGAAGCCAACAATGGAGGCCAAGACCTTTGGGTAATCCGTCTGGAAGCTGATGGGACCATTGCCCAATAATTTTTGAATTTTTGGAATAATAATGTTGGTAAAGAGTAGCCTCCTGCGGAGGCTACTCTTCTCTTTATCTAACAAATAATACTTTCTCCCTCAATATCATACCCGAACTCAATTCAATCTCCAGGATATAAATCCCTGGATGATTGAATGATTTTGAACTGATCAAAATCTTACTTCCTTCAAAGTACTCATGCTTGCTAATAGCTTTACCGCTAAGGTCGTATATGTTGTATACTCCTTCATTCGCATGTGGACTGCTTATCTCAACGGTCAATTCTTCATTGAATGGATTTGGATAAACTTCCATATTTGTATTCAAGATATCTGGCTCATTACCGATCATTTCGAATGGCTCATTGCAATATTCTATATCTGACAATAATACACTCAATTCTCTGCTACCGGCATCACCATCATATCCATCACTTAAAATTACAATGACCTCCTGAACTTGTCCTTCAATCATGACATTCACAGCTTCCATATTACTTCCGGCGAATATTCCATACAACATGAGATTCCCATTGCCATCAATATATTGCACCTCTATTTTGTCGTTATACCTCAGTGAAGGATTTCCATTCAACTTTGAATCCATTCCTGTGATACTGAAGCTTGCATTCTGATCTCCGGCAGATTGAAAAACAAATGTACTGGAAGATTCACCTACGCCTGTATGTGTCAAATTGCTATTGGAGAATGAAGCAACTTCTGGAACACAATTGGACTCACAATCATCTGGTATTCCATTGTTGTTCAGATCGATATTGTCATCCCCTTGCGGACAAACATCATCTTTGTCACAAACCCCATCTCCATCATTATCAGGACATTCATTGGTTGGACAATAGTTGACTTGGCTCAAATTAATGCTCATTGAAGATCCAGCATTTCCATCTAAAACATCATCCAATCTGACAGTAACACTAGAGACAAAACCATTGATCATAACTTGCACTGTTGATTGTTCGCTCCCAAGGAAGATACCATATTCAACTACGTCACCATTGCCATCCACATACAATACCGTTACCCTTTCTATAAATCTATTGTTCGGATTACCGTTAATACGCTGATTGATATTATCAATGGTGAAGTTTACTCCTTCAGATAGAAAATCAAGATTAGCAACGGAGGCAGAACTACCGGGCCCCTGATGGGTCAATTGTGGAACGGAAAAAGAAATGCTTCCATTCGTACAATCATCACAACCATCAGGAATTCCATCATTGTCATTATCAACCTGATCATCAAAACCAGGGCATGCGTCATTGAGATCGCATACACCATCGTTATCACCATCCATAAACGTTCCAACACAATTGCAATTGCTATCAATCATATCGTTCGTTGTACATTCATCATAATCATTGCAAGTTGATCCGACCTCACAATCAGAAGAACAACTCGTAAGACATGGAGAATTATAAACCTTGCTCCTAAGCAAATCACCTGGCTGTTGCCCAAATCCTAAATTAAAATCAATTCCTACACCAGAAATCAAATGACAATAACTCATCACTGTTCCAGCTGAAGGTACCATCGGATTTGTAGCATCGTAGCAATTTGATCCTTCAGCTGTTGAATTACTATTCGTAGCCCAAACATTTCCACAATCATCGAGTGGCGTATTGTTTCCATTCCATGCGCAGGCATGTGTATGCTTTGATCCAAGATTGTGTCCTATTTCATGTGCAAGTACTTCTATGGTCCAGCTATAAGTTGGCACATCATTGAAGCTTGAATTTACATCTGAATATCCATGAGAATAATTTTTGTAGCATAAAGTATTCAAATATGCAATGCCGCCACTTCCACGGTAACCCACCAAATGGGCAATGTCTCCATTAAAGTTTGAACCAATTCTATTTCTGAATTGACTTAAATAATCTCCTGTACTGGGTCCACTGTATGGATCAGCTGTATCCCAAATTATGAGTTCACCCAAATTAAGATTGATACTTTCATTTGCATAAAGCAAAGATACTTGTGCAAACATAGCGGTAATAAAATCTGCTGTTCCACTACCCTTGTTTGAGTAAATATCATTATCAACTTCCACATAAAGATTGACACAATTGTTTGCATCTTTCTCTAGGTCATCTGGGATCTGCTGGTCTGTTGGAAAAAGTTCATGTTCATCATGCACTCCACAACCTTTGACCGGCGAGTTGTGCAAATCTGAACTTTCATACATTACGTAATAACTTTCGTTTTGTACTTTGCCCAGATTAAATTTTCGTCCTTTAAAGGAAATGATTCCAAAAACTTCATCATTGGAAATGGTCAATGAAACCATGCTGTTCTCTTCTCCTTCTACAATGCCCCAATAGTATTCATTGTCTGAAATATCTGGAGGAGCTGCACCTGAGGCCATCTTGATTTTCAAATCATCGTAAATGTTTTGTTTTTCAAGTAGTAAGATTAAATCAGAATGCTCGTTGAGTGGAAGGGTAAGTTTTTTTAGCGCTTGATTTTTGTCTGATGATTCTCTAATAGAAAAATCATTGACCGAAAGAAAAGCTGCTTTTTTAAATTCTTGGATTTCCTTTTGCTCTGTAAGTAACGCAAACGGTTTTTCGATTGCGATTTGTTCGAATCTGTCCTGGTTCTGAGAAAATTGCTTGTAAAAAGCTTGTTGAGAAAAAACGTTAGTACAAAGGGTGGTGAAAAATAACATAGCATACCATTTGGAACAAATGATTATTCCTTTGTACATAAATGAGAATTTTGGTTAAAAATGAGAAAGGGGGATGCTTAGTGCTTCGCTTTGTTAAAAATCATCTTGCTTTGGTGGGATTGAAAATCAAACTGTGTCGTTGAATCGAGTTTATGCAAGGTGCGATTGATTAACAACAAACCTAAATAAAAAGTCACTCAATTTTTCAATTATTTTTTAGCTAACAAAGTTTTTGTCGGCTATTTTTCAATTAGATCTTGGTACTTGAGCTGGGCGAAATAGA
The DNA here is from genome assembly GCA_020629535.1 of Saprospiraceae bacterium. Taxonomy (GTDB): domain Bacteria; phylum Bacteroidota; class Bacteroidia; order Chitinophagales; family Saprospiraceae; genus JAHDBF01. Next base: position 6,107 of record JAHDDD010000103.1, on the reverse strand, counting down.
GTTATTCGCGTGCTATTCAGAACAAATAATCTACAAGTCAGAACAAATGCAAAAATCTTACAAATATTGTTTTTCAAAAATTTAACTTTAAATATTTAGATCAATCTTCGAATGCCACTCGTCCCCGGCCATATAATTATTTTGATTAATATAATCTTACTATTCCCCTGTCTGATCAATGCTCAAACTGAAGAAAAAGCATTGCTTGAAAAATTCAATGAAGCAGGAAATCTCATGTTAAATTTTCAAAATGAGCGTGCCATTGAAATTCTGGAAAGCATTGAAGATAGTTTGAAAAAATCCAACCAACTCAATTCCAAGTTTACTATTAAAGTTCAGGATAAGTTGGCGGAAGCATTGGAAAAAGAACATAAAGATGAGACCGCTATACAAAAATTGTTGAGTGTATCTGAAGAAAGTAAAAATCTCAATTTGTGGGATATCCATGCTAACGCAAATATATCACTGGCAAGACTTCAAGAAAAAATTGGAAGAAAAGATCAGTGTCGCCATCATTTAAACATCGCTAAAAGAATTATTGAAAAGAATCAGATAGATAGTTTATATCCAAGATACGCAGTCAGGATTTCTTCATTTCACAGAATTTTTGGAAGCAAAGATTCCTCGCTTTATTACGCAAAAGAAGTAATGAAAACTACTCACAAAAGCAAATATCTAAATGACCGAGCTACAGGTCATCTTTTGTTGGGACTATTATTGCGAGACAGTTTGGTACATGAATCAAAAGGTCATTTTGAACGAGCTGGAGAAATTTGGTTAAATAGCGGCGACTGGGTTGGATACAGCTATATATTACTCAACATCAGTTCAATCTATGAGAAATTAGGAGAACTCCAAACTGCCTTACGTTATAACTACGATATTGAAAAAACATTGTCAGCAATCAAAAAAATGGGACATGAAGACAACCATATTAAATATACTACATGGTTGTATAGAAGTAGATTGTTTGAAAGCATGGGGCAAGTTGATTCTGCTTTCCATTATGCAAAGCAAGGTTACCAAATGCAAGTCGATGAGATCCAAAAATCGAATGTTGATAAAATCGTTGAGATCGATTCGAAGTACAAGAATGAACTCACGGAGCAAAGGGTAGCTGAGCAAGATCGACTGCTTATTTCAGAGAAAAGCAAAAGGAATAATCTGATAAGCTTCTTTGTCATTACCTTGATTCTTCTCAGCTT
>JAHDDD010000103.1:0-4892 GCA_020629535.1 Saprospiraceae bacterium | reverse complement strand
TGCTGGCATTAAATTATTTCCGATTATTAGTTGAAAAAAGGAAAGGGGAAGAACAAAGTAATATTATCAAAAAAACCAATAAAGAGTTGAGTCAATCTCTTGAGACTTCAAAAATTTTACAATCCGAATTGCATCATCGAGTAAAAAACAATCTTCAAATCATTATTAGTTTATTAGAATTGAACATTGATGAAATTGAAGACGTGAATGCTAAAGTCAGGCTTGAAAATATTTGCCAAAGAATATATAGTATTGCCTCTACCCACGATGCTCTCAATGGAGAACACATTGACAAAAAACTCAAAACAAGACGTTTCATCAATTCGATCTGTGACAATTTTGTCAATTACTCACAAGTAGGTGATAACATCATCATCAATAGTTCAATAAATGAATTGGAAGATCTGAGCATTGACACTATGATGCCTATTGGAATGATTTTGAATGAATTATTGAATAATAGTTTAAAACATTTCAATAATCATCATGATAAATTGATCATTAGTATTAATTTAATTGTCAAAGCAGAAAAGATAATTATCAAATACAAGGACAATGGTCCTGGTTTTCCAGAAGGAAAACTGAAACAACGTGAGGGTGGCATTGGTACTTATTTATTGTCAAGTATGATCCGGCAACTTAACGGGACATGGAATTCAAGCAATGATAATGGAGCAAAAACTATTATAGAGATGGAAAAAAAATAAAACTCAAACAATGAAAAAACCCCAAATCATTATTGTTGAGGACGAAATCTTAATAGCAGATACCATCGAACGTTACATTCAAAAAAATGGAATGCAGGCTGCTGCTAAGACCATTTCCTTCGAAGAAACAATTCCTTTATTGACCAATGACATTGACCTACTTTTACTTGATATTCGTCTGTATGGTGAGAAGTCTGGTATTGAAATCGGTCAGTACATCCGAGACAAGCAGATAAATATTCCATTCATTTACCTTACTTCACAATCAGACAAGTTACATCTTGATCTTGCTAAACTGACACAACCATCAGGTTACCTAAACAAACCTATTCAAAAATCGAGCTTGATTTCGATGATAGAAGTTGTATTGTTCAACCATCGAGCTATAGCTGATGTCAATCATTATGACTTTACCATAAAGGCTATTGATAAATATGTGAAATTGAATTTTTCTGATGTAATGTACATAGAAGCAGATCACGTATATGTCAATCTATTTTTGAAATCAGGCGAAAAATTAATCACACGACAATCACTTAAGCAATTGTTACATGAATTGCCTGAAAAGGAATTCATTCAAGTACACCGAAGTTTCCTCGTAAATATTCAACATATCGACAAGTGGAATACCAATGAACTATTCATAGGTGAAAAGGTAATTCCCCTTAGCCGTGGACGAAAAAAAGAGGTCATGGAATCATTGAATAAAGTGGCTAACTTTGCTAAATAGATAGGTTTTACCTTTGAGCCTTGAATCGAGTTCATCTGAAAATACTCAAGCGAAAGCCATTCAGAACAAAAAGAGAACGTTTCAGAACAAAGTTTCTTTTTTAAGCTTTTGATTATATTTTTAAATCTACATTTGTCGCATTGGTCTAACGACCAGCCTTAATACAGCTAACACCATATTGGACAGTCCGTGCCTGCCAGTTTGGCCATGAATATGTGAATGAGAATTTTTGAATTGCAAAAATTAAATTCTTATAAACACATGGCCAACTTCCAAAGGCAAAATATTAACACAGATCTTTTACAAAGCATACATTTGCCTCCGACTAATTATTCTATTGCGGATGCCAATCTCTATGGATCAGCTTCTAATCAATCAACCATTATAAAAACTTCCAAGGCAATTCTCAAGCCTTCAATATTGCGGGCTCTGATTCAGAGCTCGCATTTCTTATTAACTTAATATGCCAATCATGTGGTTCAACATAAAATCATTATAGACCTTTCTCACCTTCTGTCCAAAATGAATACCTATGACGAATTTTTGGATAACCCCAGAGTCCTTCTGGGGTTTTTTTATTCGATTACCATTCTTCGGATTGAATTTACAATATGTACATTGTTCTCTTTCCAAAATGCATCTGATCCAGTTTCACTATTGAATGATAAGGCCATTATCACACCGGTATCAGGATAAAAGGAAAGATATGTGTGAAATGTTGAAGTAAGTCCACCATGTCCAAATGATACTCCATACTTGTCAATGGTTTTTTCAACTCCAAGTCCATAAAATTCCTGGACCATTCCTTCATCTGCAGTTAGAATTATGTCAGAAGTCATTTCATCAAATAAATCATCAGATACAAGCATACCGTTAAATAGTGCTTCTATAAATATTCCTAAATCTTGCATATTTCCTGCAATTCCTCCATCCCCTGTGGCTCCGTCCATAACCGCATGATGTGTCACATCTTGATATTCCGTTCCAGAAGAAGCAAAATACGGCCTTGCTGTTCCTTCAGGAATCGGCACCTCGGTCGTGCCTTGTTCTGTGTTTATCAGCCCTAACGGTTCGGTAATATACTCCTGTACCAATTCCCATAATTTTTTATTCGATACTCTTTCAGCAATGATGCCCAGTAAAACGTAATTTGAATTTGAATATTGAAATCTTTCACCTACCGGGAAATTTGCCGATTTACCATACAAATACTTTTCAAGTTTTTCTTCAGGGCTTAAGATATAGAAAGGCTCATTCAACGCATCCACCCAAATTGGTATATCCAGGTATTCAAATATCCCACTTGTATGTTTTAATAAATTACGAATACTTGCTTGGTCTGCATTATCAATATTGTCGGTCATCTCCTGATCAATGTAATTTGAAATAGGATCATCAATACCTAATTTTCCATCTTCAACAAGCTTCATGATTACAACTGCCGTGAACATTTTTGATACACTTCCTACCATCAGCTTATGACAATCCTGAAATTTGATTTTATTTGGGATGTCGGAATAACCGTATGCGTTTGTAAACTCAGCTCCATTCCTATCTCTTAAATACACCTGATATCCCACCAATCTATCTTCATAGCTAGACAAGAACAAATCAATGGAATCAGCTTTTGCAAACTGATTATTTTCAGACATTTTGCTCAAGTTACACTCATAAGAACTACTGTCAATCTCCGGATCTTCTCTACAAGAAGAAAGCATTAAAAATCCAAGAACTAAAAATGATATATATTTTCGCATGGTTTAATTTTTAATAATTGGGATTCTGATTCCAGCACCAATAAATTGATGAAATCCCAAATAATCATTAAAGGGAAAATGAAAACTCTGCATTGCACTCAATACCAACTCAAGCCCATTCTGATTCAATGGAACCGCCAAGTTCAATGAGGCAGTGGCAATAAATTTAGGGTCGCCCCAATTTCTTGTCTGCTCAAATTGGTCCACCTGAAAAGTATAGGTCTTAGCTAGTGGAATTATGTGACCATATCCTGCGCCCATTCGTGGCGACAATGAAATTCTCTTCCAATTGTGCTTATAACCTAATTCAAGTTGTGCCAATATTGCAGCCTCCCATGATTTGTGATAATAGCTAATCATACTAGGTTGGATGTAGAAATATCCTTTACTAAACTCCTTTATCTCCATTTCTGCACCAACATATAAAGCAGGATTAAACGCATACAACTTTGGCAGGGGATATGGAAATGCCATACTTTCATCCATCAACCTCAATTCTATTGCATTTGCCTTATCCGATAAGAAGGATAATTTTGATTCCTGACTTGACACAACGGAAACGGAGGTCAACATTGATATTAAAAATAAAACTACTTTTTTCATCTCCACTTTCATTGAAGTAACTCAATCGCTCTTTCCAAAACTTTATCCAAACCTGATTCTACGTCTTCCTCAAAATTGACCATCTCGATATCAGGAATAATCCCTACACCTTCAGGGCTGGTCCCATCCGGATAAAGGTATAATTGCACAGGCAACTGATAGCTCCACCCATTTGGTAAAAAGCGGTCGAAACCATTGGTAGAAAAAGCATTGGAAGTAACAGAACCAAGCACTGTGACATGATCTTGTGATTGCATGTAGATCATGAATTCCTCTCCCGCACTTACCGTTGATTTATTGGTCAATGCTATGATGGGTTTTGTAAATGTAGTACCCTCTGATTTAGAATAGTAATCAATAGGTTCATCGAAGTCATCATGTTCCGGTCCATTTCTGGTTTGAATTGAGAAGATAAATTTCTCATCTTTCATAAATCTGTGCGCAGCATACCGGTTGATGATTGGATTACCACCTCCATTGTTTCTAACATCTACGACCAAACCGTCAACATCACTGAAGAAAGTATTGGCCTCATCAATGGTTTCATGCCAATTATCATCAAGTGAATCGAAGTGTGGAAAGTAAATATACCCAAGATTAGCACCCTTCAATTTACCATACACAAATTGATAATCAGGATAGTTGGCATTCCAAAGAATATTTTCATAGCCTTCTTCCAAGTATTCACTTAACACATTGTCAAGAGAAAATTCTTTTTCAGAAGCAAGTTCAGCTTCTTTTCCTGACACAAAACCAAATCCTGTATCCATGTGCATCGAAATGTGTTGATCATCTAAAGCGTCTAACATATCAGTACAGACATCCCAAAGCTCCATTTCATTTTGTGCTAGTTGTGCCTGCGGATGATATATATTGTACATAGAATCCCAATCAATATTTCTTGGGATGAATCCTCCATAGTTTTCATCCATATCCTTCCAAATGGATTGGAATATTTCTTCATTATTATTTTCAACATCGTCTTTGATACAAGAGCTAAGTCCAAAGCTTAATATTAATAGATAGATTACATTTTTCATTGTTTTCATTTTAAAATTGAATACCTAGTGTTCCCGCGGTAGAATGTTTTTGATA
>JAHDDD010000102.1 GCA_020629535.1 Saprospiraceae bacterium | reverse complement strand
TGACATAGATTCCATGTGCGCTGGTTCTTTGGCCTCAAACATTTCCGTTCCATGTTTTTTGCTGAGTTCTGCCATTTCTTCAAAGCTTTCAGCTTGAAATTCTAGATCACAGGCTCCTCCCAATTGCTTACAAGTCATTTTTTTCATAATCAAAAGTAGTTGTAGTTCAGAAATTTAAATAATAACTAATAACAAGACAATTAATAAGCCTTAATTTAGATTTGAAATTTTTTACAATGAATAAAATTCAGAAGAACACGAGTTCATTCATGCTTCGCTTTTCACAAAATGTATATGAAGGTGAAGAAACAGAAATTCAATGGCGAGGACATATCTCACATGTTCAGTCAGGAGATGAGATAAAATTTTCTGAAGTAAACGATGCATTGCTGTTCATTCAGAATAAGCTCAAGGACATGACTCTAGATGCGACGTCCGACAAATCTGAACAGGAACAAGAAGGGTTGTTGCAAAAAAGTTTTTACATCTGGAATAAGCTTGCATTGGGAGGACCTAAGTTTGTTGTCGATACGATCAAAAACCCCAAAAAACAAGTAGCAGAAATTCAAAATCAATTGTCAAATATTGGAGAAGAAATTGGCAACAGAGTAACGAATGTAGAATGGCGACCATCGAATCTTTCTGATATAATGCGATTGGAAGAAAGCATAAAAGCATTGACCAATCAATTAGAAAAGCTAGATAAAAAAGTAGACAAAATCGCCAAGTCGAAAAAGTGAGATGAGTAAGATCGACGAACGAATTGCAGCATTAGAGGACAAACATAAGTCCAAGTCCATCCAGGTGAAAACCCTAGGAAAATTTGAACTTGTCCAAAACGAGAATGTGGTCAAAGCAAAATCTTGGGGCCGCGATAAGACTATCCAACTATTTCAGTATTTCATTTCAAACAGAAAGAAAAAAGCTCAGCACAAGGAGCAAATCATTGACCGAATATGGGATGATGTTTCTGATCGTGATTTCAAAGTTGCATTGCATGGTATCAACAAAGTACTAGAGCCTGAAAGAGCTCCTCGCACAGACCCAAAATTCATTATCAGAAATGGCACATCGTACTATCTTGATGTCAACGAAATTGGACTGGATATAAACCTACTTGAAGAGTATGTGGTCCTTGCGAATTCTATCATGAATGAACAACCTGACGCAGCCATTGAATTATATCAAAAGGCCATCGAATTGTATGATGGTGCCTACCTGCCTGATCGTATATATGAAGATTGGACGAGTGAGGAAAGAGAACACACTTTGGTTTTAGTATTGGGCGCATACGCCACACTTGCAGAATTATTATGTGAAAGCAAACCGATGGAATCTGTACGATTAACACAAGAAGCTCTTCGGTTGGACCCTACATGGGAAGATTTATATCGTATCCAAATGAAAGCATACCTGCAAAGCGGTAATCGAATTCAGGCAATTAAAACTTACAAAAAATGTGAGAAATTATTGTTAGATGAGTATGATATAGAGCCGTTGCCAAACACAAAAGCACTATTTGATTCTATTAAATAGTCTTACTCCGCCATGTAAGTACTAGTACTTAATTTTATAATAATTTTCCTTTTTCCTTGATGGAAACGAAACCAAAAATCATCCCGATTTCAAGCGGTCCTCGATGGTCGGCTCCCACACTTAATTTATCCCGATGTATCGGGACCAAATCGGGAAGGCTATGCTTCTTTTGGTTTGTTAGAATTAGAGGCTAGTCTTTTAAATTGTTTAATCTCATCCTGAGATTTAAATTTTCAATTTCACCATAATAATTATTTACATGACAAGTACTACTAATTCTTTTTCTATTTGATTCTAATTTCAATTTCCTGGACCGGCAAACAAGTATTTGGATGAATAAGAATATGCTCACCTGCTTGAAAAGTTTTAGGAACATTGCTTGTTAATTCTAAGAATCTCAATTCCAAAGTATCTGGGGCAGAAACAAAATTTTGACGAAGTGTATCTTTGTCGATGTAGATGGAATCGAAAGTAATATTGACAGCCTGAGCCATTTTGTCCCATTCAGTTTCAGTGAGACGCATTCTTGTTCTTTCTTGTTCTAGATGGAAAAATCTTCCCGAATTATAAGGTGAATTTTCTGTGCATGGATTAATGGATCCATTTAATAATCTTCCTTGAACGTTCCAAAAACCGACAAGACGAGTCCAAGAAGTATGGATATGAGGAATTTTAAAGTCTAGCACCGGATCAATATTAACAAGCTCTTCGGCCAATTGTAATAACAAATCTGTATTCGGAGGAGTATCACCACTTGAATTGCTAAATATCAAATACGGATCAGTGTCTCGCTTGCTAAATCCATGTAATTGTAAAAAGTATGGATCTCCAATAAAAACTCCCAAAAGTTCTGTGGTTAAAAAATAAACACTGGTGACATTGTGAGCCATATCCGAAATGGTGTACGGCATAGATGATCCGCATGAGGATGTTGTGCCAGTGCAACCCGAAACGACTGATGAACCACACCTGTGTGTTCCTGATATCATGAAAGCAAATGTTTGAGAATTGAGATATACATATATGCCTTGCTTGCCCGTATTGGTGTCAGCAATAGGATGTGGACTTTGAATGATCACATTTGATCGGCATGGACTCTCGTTGAAAATGTATGTTCCCCAATGGTTGTTTCCTGAGCTCTTCTTTTCTATCAAATGGTGGAATGAATTTGTGATAGTGTCTTCAAAGTAAACCAAGTTGTAGTCTAAGATATTTAAACTATCACTGGCTGCAGAAAAGTCACCATTGAAGAATGCAGTCAATGCATTTTCCCATGTAGTGAGTTCTGTGCTGCTGGGATCTGCATATAATTCGCTTCCGGCCGAGGGTAAAGTAGCGATGTAATCCTCGATGTATTTTTGAAGATCTCCTGAGACTTGACCTATGCCAGCAAATTGTAACAATAGAAAAAATATGATCAGCCTCATGAGGTCTATTTTTATTGAGTGATTGAATTAAAGATATGATGATATTGATTGAAGAATAATATTTGTGAAGATATTATGCAATTTTTAGACCGTAATTTGGTCTTGAAACCTAGAGAACATGGGGATTTTGGTCTGATGGTCCATTCACTGCAACCCATTTGCAACTCATTTGGAACTCCTGTTTTACATCTTTGTGCCATCATTTAAAATTCAAATCAAAATGGCAAAAAATAAAGGAAATCAAAACCTCAGAAAAGAGGTCAAGAAAAGAGTAAGAAAACTCGACAGTACAATTATCAAAGGTACTGATGCAGTATTTACATTATCAGTAGCTGCAGGTGAAAGATGGACAAAATTGGTAAAAAAGACCATAACACTTAGCCAACCATTAAGAGAAAAGCAGATTGACATGTTTTTCGATACAACTGAAGCCGTCAAAGACCAAGTAGAAAAAGGAGTTTCAAGACTTCAAAATACTGTTGGCATGGCAGAACCAATGGGCAAGATGTTGTTGAAAGAAATCAGCAAGAAAGACATCACTAAAAAACTGAATGCCAATGTAAACAAATTGGTTTCTGTTGCACTTCCAGGAAAACTTAAAAAGAAAGTAGAGAAAGGATTGGTGAAATTGAAAATGGAGGTGGAAGAAGCACCAACTACTGCCAAGAAGAAAGTCAAGAAGGTTGTGAAAAAAGCTGCTGCTCCAAAAAAGAAAGTAAAAGCAACGGCAAAAAGAACGACCAAGAAAGCAAAAGCAACGGTCAAGAGAGCAACCAAAAAGGTTACTTCAAGTGCTAAAAAAGACAACTTGAGATTGATCAATGGTGTAGGTCCAAAAATGGAAAGAACATTGAACAGTAGAGGAATCAAAACCTTTGCTGACATGAAGAAGACTTCTATAAAAGACCTTCAGGAAATCATTGATGGAGCAGGAAGAGCCTTTGCAAAATATTCAGCAAAAGAATGGAAAGCAGAAGCAGTAAAAGCTGCCAAAGCATAAATCTAGGGACAAGTAATTCTTAATTGAAAACATTAAAAACAATTTTTAAAAAGAAATAATTATGGCAACGAAAGCAAAAAGAACAAGAAAGAACTGGAACGCTGACAAAATGATCGATAGAACAGTAGAAAGAATCGAAACTGCAAATGATTTTGTCTGTGACACTACAGAAAAATTTATCGTAACTGGAATTAAGATTGGTGAGCAATGGCAGTCATTGGTACAAAAATCTTTGAACAAAGGATTTAAAATGGCCGACACTCAACAAGACATTATGTTCAATGCCATTGAAGGTGTTGGAACTCAGATCAGTGCAGGATACAATAGAGCAAAGTCAATGCTCACAAAGTAAATTAGCACAGTCCGCGCAGTTGCGGAAAACAAACAATACAAGTCAGGGCAATGGCCCTGACTTTCTGATTTAATACACTCGCTATGCCTCAAAAGACGAATGTACAGTTGCCATCCTTATTTTGGTTGGCAACTGACCCGGCCAGAGCAATTTTCGAAAGAACTGTTTTACTACAGTTTGCCAATCTAAAAGACCACAACGGAGACGGACATCCGGTACTTGTGATTCCAGGTCTTATGAACAATGATCAGTCTACCAATACCCTCCGAAAAATTTTGGATGAGCAGAAATACACAAGCTACGGATGGTCGCTTGGTAGAAATTATGCTTGTCAAGAATATTTGGAGAAGTTGATAAGCATGGTCACCAATCTCAAGGAGAAGCACAATAAAAAAGTTTCTATCATTGGAATTTCTATGGGCGGCATTTTCGCCAGAGAGATAGCCAAAATACGTCCTGACCTAGTGCGCCAAGTCATCACTTTAGCCTCTCCATTTAAAGGGCTTAATTTTTCGACCAAATCAAGATCTCTATTTGGATTTCTCAGAAGATTTGGAATCAAAGATGTAGATCCAAAGATTTTAAAACAAATTCATGAACCGCCTAACGGAATTCCATTAACTTGTATTTATACAAGACAAGATGGAATTGTACCTTGGGAGGCCTGCTTGGAAGTGGAAAACACATACAGGCAAAACGTTCAGGTTTTTGGTAGCCATTTGGGAATTGCACATAATTTTTCTGTCTTGAGAATCATCATTGACAGGCTACAGCACTCCAAAGAAGACTGGCGAAAATTTGAACTTGAAGGTACCTGGAAAGAAAGGATTGCCTACCCTAAAGGTGAATTGGGTTTAAATTGAGCCTTTAATTTCGTTCGGAAGTATTGATAAACTGACAGGATTCTCAGTATCTAGAAGGATAGGTAGAAATAATTATTTGAAATCAAGAAATGAATGGTACAAATCTGGCCAAGATTTTGTATTTTCAAAAAGGATTTCAATGCTTTAAGATTTGCAACAGACATGTAAATATTGCGATACCTTACATAAAGCCATCTCAGGACATAATTATTGTTCTATGGCAGGGGACAATATTGAAGCTGTTCAAACCAATGCTTTTTACTTCAATTCGAATTCACTCATTTCCGGAGAACATATTTCAAGATTTTCAATTAGAACAATTTCTGATGGTTATCATTCGCATTTTGTAAAGAATGATAAATATTCTCTAGATAAAAATCACTTTCTTATTATTCCACAAGGAGAATCATTTCAAAGTCAGATTGAAACCAACAATCCTGTCGAAGGGCTATTGGTCGCGTTTCAAAACAATGATTTGATGCAGGTGGATTATTTTCTTAATTCTTCTGACCAGAAATTACTTGACCAGCCTTTTAGTCCACCTCAAAAGACAATACAGATTTCAGATTTGCCAATTAAGTTCAAAATTGGACCGGAGATGTTGGTTTATTTAAACTCATTGAAAGAAGCTATCAAAGTGGGAGGCTATGATCGACTGTGGTTTGAAGAAACGTTCCAGCATATTTTACAATTGGTTCTTCTTGAGAATGAAGTATTGGAAAAGAAGATAAATGATTTTCAATGCTCTAAACTGAGTACCAAGAAAGAACTGTTTAAACGCATACAACAGTCAGGTAATTTTATTGAAGAAAATATGCAGTCAGATTTAAGCTTAAAAGTGCTGAGTAAACAGGCTACCATGTCGACATTTCATTACTTGAGAACATTCAAACAATTTTACAATCAAACACCTCATCAGTTTTTGACAAATGTAAGATTGGAAAAAGCCGCCTTCATGATCAGAGATACAGATCTGGAAATCAGGGAGTTAGCCCAACAGGTTGGATTTCAAAATGCCAGCTCATTTTCAAGATTATTCAAAAGTAAGCTTCTGTTGTCTCCAATCGCCTACAGAGAGATGTATCGCTCCAACAGGCATGGGAATAGAGCTTAATCTATTCAATAAATAGCAATTTTCGCATATCCATACTTTACGCTTATCCCTAGCTTAGAGTAAATAGTTTTAAATGATCAATATCCTTCAAATCGGCATGGGCTATTTGGGTCGAACAATTGCTGAGTATATCAATGAAAAACAGTCAATGCGTACCGTGGCTGCAATTGATATTAATCCTGATTTCAATGGTGTAAATTTTTCAGATCTTTCTTCAAAGAAGATAAACCATGATTTCACTATTGGCAATGCATTTTCAAATATTTCCAATCTAGAACAAGCCGATGTAGTTGTGCTAACAACGTCATCATCGCTAGAAACCATCTATACTCAGTTGGATGAAATTTTGGATTATAGTTTACCAGTCGTTTCTACCTGTGAAGAATTGACATTCCCTTGGAAACGTAATCAAAGCATTTCAACAAAGATCGATGTAAAGGCAAAAAAGAAGGGAGTCGCTGTAGTTTCTACCGGTGTCAATCCTGGATTTTTGATGGATACGCTACCTACAATGTTAACTGGTGTTTGCAAGAATGTAAGCCATGTTCAGGTATCGCGAATTCAAGATGCGAGAACAAGAAGGATTCCATTTCAAAAAAAGATAGGAGCTGGTCTTACGCTAGATCAATTCGAAGAAAGAAAGCAAGAAGGAAGTTTACGACATGTAGGCTTGACTGAGTCTATGTATTTCGTAGCTCAAAGATTGGGTTGGGAGATTGACTTTACGGAAGATGTTATTAGTCCTGTCATCGCACATAGCGATATTGTTACTGATCAAATGGAAATTCCTAAAGGCTACGTCATGGGTGTTCAACAGATAGGCAGAGCATTGAATAATGGTGAGGAAAAAATAAAGTTAAACTTTCAAGCTGCGGTTGGAAATGGAGAGTCTTATGACGAAATACAAATTTTAGGTGAACCAAATATAAATTCAAAGATTGAAGGAGGCGTGCATGGAGATATTGCTACATGTTCTATTGTGTTGAATACAATACCCAGGTTATTGCAAACAACACCAGGTCTTAAGACCATGAGCGATCTTCCAGTAGTCTCATTCATTCATTAATCAAATCAAAATATTTTGTATGAAAAAGCTAAAGCTACTCAAATTGTGTCTCTTCCTTTTTCTGGGAAGTACACTCATGGCCCAGGTTACAGTTTCGGGCGTGGTCACAGATGAGGAAGGACAAGCTGTTATCGGTGCCAACATTATTGAAGTGGGAACTACCAATGGTACGATCACAGATATAGATGGATCGTATACGCTTACCGTTAGTGATGAGAATGCAGTTCTAAGGGTTTCTTACATTGGTCAATTGGACCAGGAGATTGCAGTAGGAGGCAGTTCTTCCATTGATGTGAATATGAAAAGTGACAGAAACTTACTCGATGAAGTTGTAGTCACCGCCCTTGGTTTTGAGGCCAACAAAGATGAACTGGGATCCACTTCCTCGGTAATAGGTACAGCACAGGCACTTAGATCAGGTGAACCTCAGTTGTTAAATTCTCTTGCAGGTAAAGCTTCTAATGTGGAAATTCTAGCCACCAACGGTGATCCAGGAGCAGGTGTGAATTTTAGAATCAGGGGCGCCAATACAATTCTTGGAAGTAGCGAACCATTGATTGTGGTCGATGGTGTGCCATTGACAAATTCAACAGTCTATGGTGGTGCTGGGTCCTTGACGGGAACAAGATCTGGAGGAGTGTCAAACCAATCTAGAATCAATGATATCAATCCAAAAGATATTGAATCAATTCAGGTTTTGAAGGGTGCCTCGGCGGCTTCATTGTGGGGTTCTCGTGCAGCCAACGGCGTCTTGGTAATTACGACCAAAGAAGGAGCATCTGGAAAACCCAAAATAAGTTATTCTGCCAGTTTATCTCTTGACCAGATTTCAGAGCAATTCCCTATGCAGGATAAATATGGAAAAGGACGTAGTGGTGTATATGACGATCGATCAAGTCGGGCTGAGGCATGGGGCGATAGAATCGCTGACAGACCTGGCGGCGCAGATGTTGTCAATACAGAAGGAGAATACTTCGAATCAGAGACTGGAAATATTTACTATCCACTAGCTGATGGGACTGTAAAAAACTCTCAAGATACCTATGTGCAATCAAACTTTGATGCGGTCTACCAAACAGGAACTGTGTTGCAAAATGATCTTGCGATCAGCGGAGGAACAGACAGGAATAAATTCTTTTTTAGCATTGGTCACCTTGATCAAAAAGGGATCGTCCGAGAAAGTGCGTACAAAAGAACCAATATCCGTTTGAACAATAATATGATTTTTACGGATTGGATTTCAATGACAACAAAAGCAAGTTTCACAAATAGTTTTGGAAACAGAATACAACAAAGTTCAAACACTTCTGGATTGCTTTTGGGCCTTTTGAGAAACCCGCCTGATTTTGACATTAGAGATTATAAAGGAACGCATTATTCTGCAGATGGAGTTCCTACATTCAATACTCACAGATCGTACAGAAATCTTGTAGGAGGAAGTATCAATCCTGGATACAATAATCCACTATGGACGATTTATGAGCAATTGAATACCACAGATGTAAATAGATTTTTAATCAATTCTGCCATCAATATTACTCCATCTCAATGGTTGACTTTCACACTTCGTGGAGGTACAGATCGATACACAGATAACAGAGTAACGTTCTTCCCTGTTGGCTCTGCTGATGGAGATACGAGAAATGGCGCTTATGGCGAAGACATTGTTACCGAGTCACAAGATAATTTTGATGTGATCGGAAAAGCAAGTTTCTCGTTGGCAGATGCAGTTGGATTGAATGCTACCTTAGGGTGGAATATAAATGATCGTAAACGAAAATTCAATGCTGCATTGCTGCAAGGATTCTTGGTGCGTTCTTCAAAATTGACCACTGATTTGAATACTGACGCATTGGCTTCATCTGTTGATGTTTCTAGATTGCACAGAAGATCAAACAGATTGTATGGTATTGCCGGATTTGATATTGGAAGTAATTTGTTTGTAAATGTGTCTGGAGCGCTAGAGGCTTCATCTACCTATAGAGACAATTTCTTTTATCCTGCTATTGATGTTGCATGGCAATTTGCAGATATGCTGGATTTAGGTAATAATACATTGAGCTTTGGTAAGTTGAGAGCGTCTTGGGGTCAAGTGGGAATCGAACCACTGGCACACAGAGGACAAAATTTGCCGGAAGGTGGATTTGGATATAGTACGTATTCAGATGGTCTTTCCATCAATCAATTTGGAGGTGGATTCAGAGTCGATGATGATGGGAATGATCTTAGTCTTAGTCCAGAGTTGAAAACAGAGTGGGAGATAGGAACAGATTTGAGATTTTTTGCTGACAAACTTGGTTTCAGTATAACTTATTATCAAAATATGATTGAAGATATGCTTCTGAATGTGGCTGTATCTCCGTCATCTGGGTTTGAAAGTTTGTATACCAACGCGGCAAGTATGGAAAATAAAGGTCTTGAAATGGACTTTGACTACGACTTGTTTTCAAACAATGATATCGGATTTAATGTCTATGGAAACTTTAGTAGAAATAGAAATCTTGTATTGGACCTTCAAGGTGTGGAGTCTGTAGATATAGGTGCTGGTCAGTCTGTAAGTAGTAGAGCAGTGGAAGGACATCCTTTGGGTGTACTGTGGGGAACAAGTGCACAAAAGAATGATGATGGATCATTTGTCTTGAATGAAAATGGATTTCCAATCATCACTGCTTCAGAAGGTATCATTGGTGATCCAAACCCTGATTGGAGAGGAGGATTTGGGTTCTTAGCAAGTTGGAAAAATCTGAATTTGGGAGTTCTCTTTGATCACCAGCAAGGAGGTGATTTCTCTTTCCGTACACAATTTGTATTGGGAAGATTTGGTACGACTGAAGAAACAGGTCAAGAAACAATGTTGACTCAAGATGTAGTAAACTATGATGGCGAATTATTTACGGCAGGAACACTAGTGAGAGGAAATGTTCATGATTTTGGAGGTGGACCTGTGCTTAGAGATGAAGCTTGGTACAGAACGGGCCCTGGCGGTGGATTTGGAGATGGCAAGATTTATGAATTTGCCATTTATGATGCGACAAATACACGTCTCCGTGAGTTGTCATTATCATATGTTATTACTGGAGATAATTTTACGAATAAAACAAAGTTAGGAAGTATTGAATTGGGTGTTTCTGGAAGAAATCTCTTTGTATGGGATAATCTCAATGGTATTGATCCACAGGTGAATCAGTTTGGTGTTGGTAACTCAAGAGGATTGGATTATTTCACCAACCCAAGTACAAAATCCATTTTGTTTAACCTGAAGATTAATTATTAATCAAACCAAAATTCAGTACCATGAAAAATTTAAATAAATATATATTTCTTCTGAGTATCTGTATGATCTCATTTTCTTGTCAAAGTTTGGTTGATGATATCAATGACGATCCGAACAGTATACCGACTGAAGATATTCCTGCAAGTTTGTTTTTGACAGGCGCCCAATTGGCAAACGTTTCATTCCAAGTTGGTCACTTAACAAGAATCTCAGGATTGTATTCTGGACAATTGTTTGGATTTGCTTCTGTATATGGTGATGTATACCGGTATAATATTTCGACAGCAGAATCCAATTCTTCCTGGTCTAATCTTTATATCGGTGTTATAACAAACACAAGATTGATTATGGAAAGCGCACCAAATGATAGATTGTTGGTCGGAATTTGCCAGGTATTAGAAGCACATGCACTTGGTTCTGCTGCTGCTATTTGGGGAGATGTTCCATATTCACAAGTGAATCAAGCCGATGTTGAAGACCCTGCATTTGAAGGTCAAGTATCAGTGTTGAACAATATTCAAGGATTGTTGGATACTGCGATTGGTAACCTAAGTGGTTCATCAAGACCATTGTCTGAGGATATTCATTATGGTGGAGATGCAGACAAGTGGATCGCTTTAGCGAATAGCCTGAAAGCAAGAAACTATATGTTGTTGAAAGATTATGCAGCGGCATTTGATGCTGCTCAAAATGGGATTTTATCGCCAGACGATTCATTCCGTTATGTACCAGCAGGAACAGAAACAACCACAGATGACAAGAACCAATTTTGGACGACGCTCAATGGTGCCAGAGGTGGAGATATAGGTTCAGGCGATAGCTACTTAACCCAATTGTTAGATCCAGCATCTGCAGTATATAGAGGCAATGCCAAGACTGATGAAACTGCACGATCAGGTTACAGCTATGTTGTAGAAACTGATGGTATTTCAAATCTTGGAATCATCGAACAGTTTGAACCACAGAATATGGTCTCTTATGCTGAGAATATATTGACTTTAGCAGAAGCAGGTGCGAGGATCAATAGTGTTGATGATGGTTTAGCTTATTTAAACACATACCGTGAATGGTTAAACACTGGTGCTTCATTGAATGCTTCTTTTGACACACTTGCATACAGTTATGAGGCGTATGAAGTTGCAGATTTCGAAGGAGGTGGCATGGAAAATACAGATGGAATCGCTACGGATCGTGCTTTGTTAAGAGAGATTGTAGAAGAAAGATATGTGTCCGGTTTCTTGACTTGGATGCCTTTCAATGATCATAGAAGATTAAGAAAAAATGATTCTGATATTGTGGTACCGTTTCCGGTCAATGATGCATCGGCAAGTGGTCACGTGGAAAGATTGCCATATGCTTCTGACGAATTGGTTGCGAATAGCAATGCCCCTGAAGAAGACCCAGGACTGTTTTTTAAAACCGAAGTTAATCGTTAATTTTCATACAAAAATTTGT
>JAHDDD010000101.1:3905-12109 GCA_020629535.1 Saprospiraceae bacterium | reverse complement strand
TCAAGTAAATATCTACTTCTTCTGAATCCAATTCTTTGTAATCTTTGGGAAGAATGTACTTCTTCATTTCTGCAAAAGCGCCCGCCAATTCCACTCCCGTTGGACCTCCTCCTACGATCGCGATATCTATCAATGATTGACGAGAATCATAGTCTTCTGTGGTCAACGCTTCTTCAAAATCATGAAAGATATAGTTTCTAATGGCCAATGCTTCATTGACTGATTTCAGGCTAAAGCTATTCTCTTCGAGTTTTTCATTACCAAAATAATTGGTTACCGCACCAGTAGCGATGACCAGATGATCAAAACTCAACTTGCCTTTGTCTGTATCAATCCATTTTTCATCAGGATTGACACCGAGTACTTCTGCTACTCTGATGATCACATTGTCAAAATTTTGAAATGCTTTTCGCAAAGGGAAAACGATGCTACTTGGTTCCAGACCAGCCATGGCTACTTGATAGAACAAAGGTTGAAATTGGTGGAAATTATTCCGGTCCACGAGTACGACTTGATACTTCGTCTTACGAAGCATCCGAGCCAGGGTGAAGCCTCCAAACCCAGCGCCCAGAATTACAATTCGTTCATTTTCGGAGGCGGGTATTTGAAGTTCTTCCATCTAATCTGGTTTGGTTTCTATTGAAATAATTTTATTGACAGAATTAAAATCGGTGCTATCATTTGATGCGATGATAAGTGTCTTCTGTTGGCAATATTTTGCAATCATTTCTGCGAACCATTTTTTACTTGGCTCATCTAAAAATGAGGTGGGCTCATCGAGGAATACCACCTCTGCATCTGAACAAAGCGCCAGGCTAAGACCAAACCTTTGTTTCATACCATCAGAGAAATTTTTAACCTGTTTATCGCGGTTGCCCTCTAATCTTGCAGCATCAAGCAACTCCTCCACATTTTGAAATGAGAAGGTCTTGAAATTTCTAAGATGTTCGAAATTTTCTTTTGGTGTGAGTTCCAGGTCTGTTTCAATATAAGGTGCCATGTACGATATATATTGAAACACATTTGACCGGTCAACGGTTTCGCCATCTTTGTTGAAATATTTCACTTCTCCTTTAGATGGAGAGAGATAGCCGGAAAGGATTTTCATTAAAGTTGATTTGCCGCTCCCATTTCGGCCTTTGACACCATACTTCTGACCTGACTCAAATTGAAAACTGAAATCTTTGATGATAAATGAATGCGTATATCGTTTGAATAAATTGTGAGCTTCGACCCTCATCTTTTATCCATTGTATCCGCGAATAAGGCCTCGTTCAGATGACCTGATAAAGTTTAACACAATGTCTTTCTGATCGCAATCATGAACATTTGCCTCCACTTCACTCAATGCTGTTGTCATGTTGAATCCGCTGACATATATGATACGATACATCTCGTTGATGCATGAAATATCTTCTTTAGAAAAACCTCTTCTGGAAAGACCTATAGAATTGATGCCTACATAACTGAGTGGTTCTCGTGCTGCTTTGACATAGGGCGGTACATCTTTTCTGACCAATGATCCTCCTCCCACAAATGAGTGCTGACCAATTTTTACAAATTGATGAACCGGAACCATTCCACCTATGATCACATGATCTTCTATCTCTACATGACCGGCAAGGTTCACACAATTGGAGAAAATACAATTCTTTCCTATCTGACAATCATGGGCAACATGCACATAGGCCATCAAAAGGCAATTGTCTCCGATGCGTGTGGAACCCGATTCACCAGTTGCTCTGTTCAGTGTACAATATTCTCGAACCGTCACATTATTACCTAGTTCGAGATAGGTTTTTTCTCCTCCAAACTTGAGATCTTGAGGAATATTACCAAGGACCGCGCCTGCATGAATATTACAATCATTGCCCATTCGCACACCATCCATAATCACTGCACCAGTACCAACATAGCAATTGTCTCCAATGATTACATCACCTTGGATATGAGCGAATGGCTCAACCCTGACATTGTCGCCCAGTTGTGCATTTTTATCTATTACGCTTGAAGGATGGATCATGTTTCTCTTTTGATAATTTTTGCCACCAACTCACCTTCAGAAACCACTTTGTCTCCAACGATGGCTTTACCTTGCATTTTTACAATGCCTCTTCTGATCGGCATGAGTAGTTTCATTTCAAGAAACAAAGTGTCTCCTGGAAAAACCATGTGTTTAAATTTGACATTGTCCATTTTTACGAAGTAGGTATCATATTGTCCTTCTTCTGAATTGGTCAATGCTAGTATTCCTCCGGCTTGAGCCAAAGCTTCCATTTGTAATACACCTGGAAATACAGGATTACCAGGAAAATGACCTTGAAAAAAGGGTTCATTGATGGTGACATTTTTTACTCCCACCACTTTCTCTTCTGTTAGTTCTATGATTTTATCAACAAACAAGAAGGGATGTCTGTGTGGGAGCAATTCCTGTATCTGAGTCACATTGTAAATGGCAGGGCTATTTGCATCATACATTGCTTTGTTTGTTTTAGCTTGTTCTGATATATGAGTTTCCCATAAATACTTTGCCAGCTTCAGATTTGCTGTGTGGCCTGGCCTATAGGCCTTTATTCGTCCCTTTATTGGTACGCCCAAAAGGTACAAATCTCCTAAAAGATCTAAAAGTTTATGTCTTGCTGGTTCGTTATCAAAATGAAGAGAAAGATCATTGACAATCTTGGAGTCGAGGTTTACTTTGGTGTCAATGCCCAACATATTCTTCAATTCCAGAATACCTTCATTGCTAATATTCTGGTCTTTGAATACCAATGCATTGTCTGGTCTTCCGCCCTTGATCAAATTTGCATTGAAAAGCTTTTCTAGCTCACTGGCAAGCACAAAAGTTCTTGCAGGTGAAATTTCCTGACCGAAATCATCCAAAGAATTCAAGCTGGCAGCTTGTGCACCAACGACCGGATCTTTGTAGTCTAATGAACATTCAACGGCAAAGCCATCATACGGACTGATTTCAAACTTTGATCCTGAATCTACATCTTCGAAAATCATCTCTTTGGAAATCACAATAGGTTTTACATCACCATTGATTTCTTTCAGACCTACCTTTTTAAAGCTTTCAAAAAATGGCTTTGCACTGCCATCCAAAATGGGTATTTCATCGCCTTGTAACGATATGCTAATATCCGTTATGTTGAGCGCGTGTAATGCAGAAAGTATATGTTCAATAGTATGTACCTGAATACCATCGTTGGCGAGGGTGGTACATCTTTGCGTTGACACAACTTGATCAGTGCCGACTTTAATGACTTTGTTTTCTTTTTTGAAAATGATGCCTTGAACCTCCGTGGCAGGTTTACAAATTATCTTATTCTCATTTCCGTAGTGAAGACCTATCCCCTCAAATGTACATTCGTCTTCAATAGTTTTTCTCTTAATGCTGCTTGTCAATGTCCTTCATTTTAAATTCAAGTTGTTTGACTCTATCAATCAACTTATCTAAGTTCTTAAAGATAGCAAATGATCTTAAGTAATTGTTGTATTCAATGGCTGGATAACCATACCATTTGGTTCCTGTTTTTTTAACAGATTTTGTCATGCCTGATTTTGCCTGAAAAATGGTGCCATCGGCAATGTTTAGGTGTCCGACGATGCCAGCTTGCCCTCCTATCATACAATTAGCACCAATCTTTGTGCTTCCAGCAATACCCACTTGGGCTGCGATCACTGTGTTTTCTCCAATCACCACATTGTGCGCAATATGGATGAGATTGTCGAGCTTGGCACCTTTGCAAATCTTTGTTTGTCCCATTGATGCTCGGTCAATGGTGCAGGATGCTCCGATCTCAACTTCATCTTCGATGATAACGATACCAACTTGAGGGATTTTCTTGTATGATCCATCTTCCTGAAGAGCAAAACCAAAACCATCTGATCCGATGACTGAATTGGAATGAATGATCACTCTCGATCCAATCTTTGACTCGTGATAAATGCTTACTCCGGGATGAATCATGCAGTTTGAACCGATGATGGAATTTCTACCAATAAATGCATTGGCTCCAATAACTGAACCATTGCCAATGATGGCGCCATCTTCGACTACAGCCTGGGCTCCTATAGATACATTCTCTCCAAGGGTGGCATTGACCGAGATCGTAGCCGTCTGATGGATTTCACCTACTTTATTTTCGTTCGAATCAAAAATTCCCAATAAGGTGGAAACCGCATTGTAAACATTGTCTACCAAAATAAAATTCTTATCCCCGTAAGGAGAACAATCAAATGATTTGGCCACCAAATAAGCGGAGGCTTTCGAAATATTGATGTAGGGAATGTATTTTTCCTGGGCAACAAAGGTGATAGATCCTTCTATTGCTTCTTCGATCTTAGCAGGTTTGGTGATAACATCTTCTTTATCGCCTTTAACCTCACCTCCTACCAGGTCTGCAATTTTTTCAACTGTGAGATGCATTTTGCAAAAATAATATTAATAATAGAGGCTATAGGGATAAGTGCGCAAAGTTTTTGCTTCCTATATTTGCCAAAAATCTGAAATTGGAAAAAAGCGTACGGCTTGCATCAACATCGGATCTTCTTACTAGAAACGAAAGTAAACGGCTTTTAAGTCAGTTTCCTGAGATTATTTACTCCAAATTGAGTAAAAATGTGACTCAAGATGTCATCTCGAAACTATTACTGGCCAAAGAATGCGACATTATCATGACACCTTTTGCGAGATTGCCAAAGAAATTGCCAGATGGAGCGGTATTGGCAGGTGTGTCTGAAAGAAGCGACAGCAAACTGGTTTTCATAGGAAGAGAAGATGTTTTGAATGGGCCCACATTACGAGACATCAAAGAAGGGACCCAGGTTATAACCCGGTCTAGTATCGTCAGTCTACAACTCCAATCATTGCTTGAAAATGTGGAATGTATTGAATCGAGGCTAAGGGTCGATCAATTGTTGGGTGATGTGCGGAAGAAAAAAATCGATGCATGCATTCTGTATGCATTTGAACTAGAAGAAGAAAATCTAAATCTTGATGGATTTTATCGTTGGGATTTTTCTCCTTATGAATTAATTGCTCAGGCAGGAACGGGCGTGGTGACATTTATGTGCAGAATGGATGATATCATTGTGAGACAATTTATCAAGCAGTTTCATACCTCAGCGAGCAGTATCTGTACGAACGTTGAGAGAAAAATTTCGAAGGCATTTGACAATGAGAATATTGCTGCATTTTGTCATATCGATGAACGCGGGAATTACCGAACATTTGTAGCTTATGAAAAAGAAGATGGCTGTCTCATTCGTGAAAATTTGGCGATGCCCACAACCAGTGGCCTAGCTGATAAGTTAATTGAACAAATAAAATCAACAGAAAATGTATCTAATATTTGATGTAAGTGCAGTCTCAAAACCAAAGGACTGGAAGGCTCCATTTTCTGATACTTTTTCGTGGCCGAGAATGGTGCATCTTTCTTGGATTCTCATCGATAAAAAATTTAAGCTACAAGAGGATTACGATTTTATTGTAGAGTCAAGTACTTTGTATCCGAAAAAGATTCAAAATTATTGTAAGATCGATAAAGACGATATCGATAAAAAATCTGAACCTCTGATAGATATTCTCAATGCGTTTAATAAATCATTGGAAGGTGCAAAGTATGTCATTTCATTCAATCTTGCCTTCAATGAAAATGTGCTTGCCGCAGAATACATTCGTGAAGGATTGAATCCAAATATTTTTCAGCATGAACGAATCTGCTTGATGCAAGAAAGTACCTTCTATTGCAAGATTCCAAACAGTCGTGGAGGATATAAATGGCCTACCCTGACACAACTCCATGCAGTCTTATTTCAAAAAGTTTTTACTCCACCAAACAATGCCCGTGCAGATGTGATTGCCGCAACAAGGTCATTTATTATGATGATGAAGATTGGTCAATTGCAAGATGCGTTTGATGAGGAAGAATGATTTTTGCTTACTTTCCCATTGCTGCAAAGTAAGCAAAGCGCTAATTCCTTATAATGTTCTTTCGCTATTACACATTCTCTTCAGCTCAAACATTTCCTACTTCAAGATTGCTTCACAATCCAAGCCGTTTTACGGAAATGCATCGCCATTCACTTTACAAGCAACAAGATTTAAAGATGGGTAGCATTAAATTCACAAGCAATATCAAAGGATTGACAAGGGACTAAAAACATAAACAATAATTAAACATATTATAATTTTTTATAATATGTTTTTAATTTGTGATGCGTAACGTTCTTAAATTAGAAACCATGGCATCACGGAAAAACAAAAAGGCTGAAAAGAAAGAAATCGCTTCAGCAAAAGAGGCAAAGAAGGCAAAAAAGAAGAAGCAGAATAAAAGCAAGAAACAAGTTATTGAATCTAAAAACAGCTGGTGGCCGATCATTGCGATTCTGGTATTGACTTTTTTGTGTTTCAGCACAGCCATCAATAACGGTTTTGTAAACTGGGATGATGATTGGAATATTTATGAGCACGATGCAATTGCCAATGTAAACAGTGATAATTTTTGGGCGAGTACCAAAAAGATTTTCACAGAAGTAGAAACAGGAGGATACAATCCTCTAAGTACATGGACATTTGCCTTGGAAAAGCAGATATATGGAATCGACAATCTGAGCCCATGGCATTTGAACAATATTTTCTTGCACCTCATTTGCACTTTACTCGTATTTCTAATTGGTAGAAAACTGGGTTTGCGCTTTTGGGGTTCAATCATTTTGGCGACTTTGTTTGGACTGCACCCGATGAGGGTTGAGTCAGTGGCATGGCTAACGGAACGCAAGGATGTGTTGTTTGCAGCGTTTTACTTTTTGGGTTTGTATTATTATATCAAACACTCTACGGAAGAAAAGAAAGCTGTGTATATGATCGTGGTGTGGTTGAGTTTTATACTTTCTTTGTTTTCAAAAATTCAGGCCGTAATTTTTCCGGTCAGTCTCGTGTTGTTAGATTATTATTTCGATGGTAAATTGGATTTTAAGAAGATCATTCGAAAGACTCCATTTTTTATAGCATCATTGATGATTGGCATGTTGAATCTTAAGTTCCTTTCAGAACAAAGTGTGCTCAATGCTTATGATGCTCCAAGTGGATTCTCCAGGGTTTTTATTGGGTCTTTTCAATACATGATCTATCTTATTAAATCAATTGTGCCGTTTAGATTGTCTCCACTTTATCCATATCCTGCAGAAATTCCATGGTATTATTATGCCAGCATTGTCGGATTTTTATTGACAGCTTATGGTCTGTTTGTTTCATATAAGCGAGGGTGGAGAACCATATTTTTTGGATGGGCATTTTTCTTGGCAAACGTATTTTTCTTACTTCAAATTCTTGGAGCGGGACAAGGTTTCTTGGCTGATCGTTTCACCTATGTTCCATATTTTGGATTGTTTTTCATCTTCGGATTTTATGCTGACAAATTCATTGCCGAAAGGCCTAAATCGAAAGGCTTGTTGTTGGGCATATCTGGTTTGTTTATTGTCGTCTTTGCATTTATGACCTTTCAGCAAAACAAAATCTGGAAAAATAGTGGTACCCTCTGGAATCATGTATTGCAATATTATAAGACAGATACTACACCATATTGGAACAGAGGAAATTTTCTTCGTGATCAAGGTCAAACCAATGAAGCATTGAATGATTACAACACAGCATTAAAACTGGATGGAGAAAATCATGAAATTCTGAACTCACGCGGTAAATTATACAGCAATGCAACAGATACCGAGAGTTTACAACAAGCATTGATCGACTTTAATAAAGCCATTTCGATAAAAGGACATAAGGCTCAGTATCGTGTCAATCGAAGCGTGGCATTTGCAAAATTAGGTGATATGGATACGGCTTTCAAAGATTTCACAAAAAGCATTGAATTGGATCCCACTTTTGAAAACGCCTATCTTAATCGGTTTATCGTATATAATCGAAGAGGTCAATTTCAAAATGCGATTAATGATATTGAAAGTTACCTTCAATACCAACCTTATCATGCAGATATGTGGTACGAAAAAGGTCGCATGTATAATCGGTTGAAAGATGGCGAGAATGCATTGACCAATATAAATCAAGCCCTTAACATCGGTCCTTCAAAAGCCATTTACTTGGTAGAAAAAGCCAAGGCACTGCATGCACTTCAAAGATTTGAAGAAGCAAAACGCGAGCTTCAAAATGCAATCAACGGCGGAGCACAAGTTGATCT
>JAHDDD010000101.1:0-3805 GCA_020629535.1 Saprospiraceae bacterium | reverse complement strand
GATAACTGAACTCAAAATGGATAAATTAAAAAAATTTCTATATGTTTTTTAATTTGTGGTGAATTAGGTTTTGACAAAAAGATAAGACCATGGCATCACGCAAAAACAGGAAAGCCGATAAGAAAGCGAAAAAAGAGCAAGAAGAGAAAAAATCCAAAAAGAAAGGAAGAGGTGTTCGCAAAAAGAATCAAGAAAAAATTCCCTTTGGTAGCAATAACTGGATAGCTCTTTTCGGAATTTTAGCCATTACATTGCTTTGCTTTACCACAGCGATACCAAATGATTTTGTCAATTGGGATGATGATCGGAATTTCTATGAGAACGACAACATCACCACACTAAACAAAACCAACTTTTGGAAGAATACCAAACAGATATTTCAAGATGATGTGATTGGCGGTTATAATCCTTTATCCATTTGGACCTTTGCTTTGGAGCAAAGAATCTATAGTACTAGCAATAAAGGAAACTATAATGGACTGGACAATCCATCTGGTTGGCACAGAGACAATGTTCTGCTGCATTTGATGTGTACCTTGTTTGTATTTCTCATTGGACGAAAACTTGGATTGAAACTTTGGGCTTGTGTCCTTTTCGCCGCTCTTTTTGGTATTCACCCAATGCGAGTAGAATCTGTTGCTTGGGTAACGGAACGGAAGGATGTGCTTTTTGGTGTATTTTATCTGGCAGCCATGTACTATTATCTGAAGTATGTTACAGAAGAGAAGAAGATAAGCTATATGGCGATCATTTGGATCACTTTTATTCTTTCTTTGTTTTCAAAAATTCAGGCTGTTATTTTTCCAATTACCATGGTCTTGATTGATTACTATTTCGATGGCAAATTGGATATTAAAAAGATGCTTCGGAAGATACCTTTCTTCTTAGCTTCATTGGCTGTGGGAATTTTGGGTATTCAGTTTCTTGGCGAGCAAGGATCTTTGGAAACAAATGAAACTTTTAGTTTAGGCACACGGATATTCATTGGTTCTTATCAATACACAATATATCTTGTTAAGTCCTTGGTGCCATTCAGATTATCACCTTTGTATCCATACCCAGCTGAGATACCATTTTACTTTTACATCTCCTTCTTAAGTTTTATTCTTTCAGGCGTTTTGATGTATGTAGCCTACATGCGGAAATGGAAAGTGGTCTTTTTCGGTCTTGGATTTTTTATTGCCAATATTTTCTTTTTGCTTCAAATTCTTGGCGCAGGACAAGGATTTTTGGCAGACAGATTTACCTATATCGCCTACATTGGTTTGTTTTTCATGTTCGCTTGGGGTTTTCAAACATTGATCGATAAGAAGCCCAATCTAAAGATTCCGGCTTTGGTTGTATCCGGCTTGTTATTGGCGGGTTATGGTTTTATGACATATCAACAAAACAAGATTTGGAAAAATAGTGGAACGCTTTGGTCGCATGTGCTCCAATATTATAAGAATAGTACACTACCATACGGCAACAGAGCAAATTATTATCGTGACAACGGTGAAACTCAAAAAGCTCTGAAAGACTACAATGATAGAATAAGATTGAAACAGGATGATGCAGGTGTATTCAATTCAAGAGGACGTTTGTATTTTAATTTCAGTAGTCGTGATTCCCTGATTAAAGCACTATCTGATTACAACAAAGCCATCGAATTAGATCCTGGAGAAGCTGAATATCATGTGAATCGAGGTGCCACATATGCGAAACTTGGTGACATGGATAATGCTCTTTCGAATCTCAACGAAGGGATCAAACTCGATCCTTCATTTACCAACGCATACCTTAACCGTTCTGTTATTTTCAATCAGAGAGGTGATTTCCGGTCTGCTTTGAATGATATCACTACCTACTTAAAATACAAACCATATCATGCGGATATGTGGTATGAAAAGTCCAGATTACACAATGCAGTTGGTGAAGGTCAGCAGGGTCTCGAAAGCATAAACAAGGCCATAAGTTACGGACAGGAAAAAGCCATTTATCTGATTGAAAAGGCGAAGTCTCACTATAGCATAAAACAGTTTAATCAAGCCAAATCAACGCTTCAAAGAGCTATTGATGCAGGTGCGAATGTTGAGCCTCAAATCAGATCAACCATTATGAGTGGCGGAGGATAACTTGTAAGGTAAGTTAAATCTTGATCTTCTAATTTTTCTTCTTAGCCACAGAAATTACGGACAATCCCATGGACCGGAGAAATACTCTGTCCACGATTTTGAAGATGGGTACAAGTGAATTGTACAATTTCATTTGACCCGATGGTATGACTTTCTTACCAAGGATTTTGCCTGTGAAAAACCAGCCTGCAATTCCTGCCAAATTAAAATAGTAGGAATTGAGTATTTCCAGTCCAGCCTTTTCGTAGAGTTTATTGAGTGATTTTTTATTATAGCGGCGATAGTGCTCAAGAGCTTCATCGAAGTTGTTGTACAATGCCTGATAAGCAGGAACAAGGATGAAAATCTTACCACCAGGTTTGAGCAACTTTTTGATATTGTCAATGGCAAGTTGATCATCTTTAATGTGCTCCACCACATTCAATGCGAACACTAGATCAAATTGACCAAGCAATTCTGAAAAGTTTTTTTCAAAATCAGGATCAACAATGTCAAGCTTTAAAATTCCACTCGCTTTGTCACTAAAATTTTTCTCAAGGTACTCCAGATAATTATCTCTGATATCGGTCAGATAAATTTCGTTTCCTGCCTTGATAAATCTTTCAGAGATATTGCCAATACCACTTCCGATCTCAAGGATCTTACCAGATGCTTCAGCTGCTACCTGGTCATACATCCAATCATTGAATTTATTGGCAGCAGAAATAGCTTTTAAGGTCTCAAGCCCTTCTAGATCGATCTCCTTAAACACAAATTCACTCATCTTGAAAAGATATTATATTTTAAAATACAGTAGATCGCGCGTACTCCATCTTTCCATCCGATCTTTTTGCCTTCTTCGTATGTTCGGCCATAATAAGAAATACCAACTTCATAAATTCTGATCTTTGGAACACGGCAAATTTTTGCTGTTACCTCCGGCTCAAAGCCAAAACGTTTTTCTTTCAATTTCAACGTTTTTAGAATGTCGAGTTTGAACAATTTGTAACAGGTTTCCATGTCAGAAAGGTTAACATTGGTAAACATGTTGGATATAAAAGTTAGCAACTTATTCCCGATTGTATGCCAGAAGAAAAGAATTCTGTGAGGACGACCCCCATAAAATCTTGTACCATACACCACATCAGCAAATCCATCCAACATGGGTTGGAGCAAGAGGTTAAATTCTTCCGGATCGTATTCCAAATCCGCATCCTGAACGATCAAATAATCTCCAGTGGCATTTTTGATGCCAGTATGTAAAGCTGCTCCTTTCCCTTGATTCACATCGTGGCTAAACATGACCACATCGTCATAGCGGTCAGCCAATTTCTCAGCGATGGCCTTCGTATTATCTGAAGAACAATCGTTGATAATAATGATCTCTTTGGTCACGCCATTGATCAATTCTACCGCTCGAATCTTATCAATGATGACTTCGAGGGTCTTTTCCTCATTAAAAGCGGGTACCAGAACAGATAAAACACTCATATTACAAAAATATATAATATGATTGAGAAATAGGCTCTTTAACAAAAAAATCCCACAGCTTTCACTGTGGGATAAATCAATAATTACCAAAATATGAATCTCTCTATCGAGAAGATTTAATTCATATATCAATCTGCTGTGACCTTTGTCAAGCCTGTATGATGTTTTATTCTATAGTTATCATTTTTCTGGTTGCGGTAAAGTCACCACTTTCCAGTCTG
>JAHDDD010000100.1:2887-12158 GCA_020629535.1 Saprospiraceae bacterium | reverse complement strand
GATTCTTCAGAAGCTGGAATATTTTCTGACTGTGTGATGATCAAACATTCATGTTGAATCTCTAAGGTGTTGGGAGTAAGTGCAGGCATTTTTAGTGCGTAGTTGCCTGCCAAAGTTGGGTTGACATGGGCCAAAAAATGATCTGAAGAAAAGAATAGCTCTGTATTCTCTGCAAATCCATTGACCGAGCTCAAATCACCTCGAAGATCTACCATTGGTACTGATTTTCCCAATACCCAATATCCTGTTTGATGAAAATCAAACTCTACATTATTCCCCGAAAGGGTAGCCTCAGAAACTTCAATCCAAGTGCCATTTGATTCATCAAAATGAAAAACCTGTAAAAGCTCATTTTCAGAAAGTCCATGAACCTGATTGTCAAAACGTACTGTTCCTAAAGTTTCACTTGACAAATTCACCACCTCAGAAGTTTGATCTTCGATGTGGATTTGAATCATGGCCTGTGCTAGTATCGCCACATCATCATAAACCAGGTTCACTCCAGTGAGATCACCAGGCATGGTCATCGCTGTACGGGAATCATTCAATGCCAATGAACGAAAAAAGAGATAGGCCTGGCTAAATTCAATATCATCTTTATCCTGCAATACAGGATCTGTTATGGATACGGAAATTCCATCTTCGACAGCTGAAGAAAATGGCTCGCCAGAGACGATTTCAGTACTGTGGTCTAGTGGTTCAAGCCGGACCGTTAATTGATTTGTTTCATTTGCGATGGCATATAATTTCCTGCTTGTAGGAAAGAACCCAGGAAGGTAAAATTCTACATATGTTCCGTCCGCGAACAATGGCTGGTCCTTGATCATGAATCTGCCATTAGCGTCCGTCTGGGTATTTGTATCTTCAAATTTGATCAATACTCCACTTAAGTTTTCATCTTCAGAACCCATGAGTCGACCAGTCAAATTGGCCTCAACCTGGATACCTGGTGGGTTGATCACAGGATCTGACACCGAGGTTGCATCTATATTCTCCCTTTGGCAGGACCCGAGAATTACGATGATGATGAATAATATACCAAATAGTCTCATTGTGAAAGTTTAATGCCTTCTATTATTGAAATTTGACATTAGACCAAAGTGTTGCAAATAATTTGGTTTTTTCTGAAATAAATCAGAAATCGACTCAGAAAAGCTCGATTTGCCCCTTTTATTTGCTTGTTTCTTCTGAATTAAGATATTCTAATAGACTAGGCAAAAACAAAAGTGGGTCGTCAATCGACTTTAATTCGGTGTAATAGACAGATTCGTCCTTGACCAGATTGAAATGATCTTGAGCATCAAATGGACCAACCAATCCGATAAAGTAGTCGTTTTTGGTTTTGTCAACGAAACATCTTGCCAGCGCCATTTCACCAAATTTAGAATCAGTTGGATCAAGCCATTTCAGGATTTCACAATCATCGCACCAATAACCTGTATCATCATAGGTTTGATTTCTGATGACAGCCAAACATACATCTTCTTTTTTACGATATTTCTTTTCCATCTTTTGCCCTGCGACATCGAAATCATACATGACAAAGTATCTGTAATACTTATCTTCCATCAGTTCTTCAACAAGTTTTTCATCAGGAATCATTGCCTCTTGAAGATCATTGTATGCAATTCGATACTTTCCGTACAGGTCATGTGAATGTAAAATGACATCGTATAAATCTTTCTTTATGGGTGAATCAGTGGCAAGAAAATAATCCATTATATAAGGCTCGATAGATAGGCTTGAGTCTTGAGCAATATTGTTTTCATAATGATCGACTTTTTCAAATACTTTATTTTCGATGAATTTTTCTTGCTCTTCATTGAATTCGTACAAGGTGTCAAAACTCATGTGGTGTACCGCGAGCTGCAAGAACGCGTCAATGGCAATGTTCTGCTCAGTTAGTGCAAAAACCTTTTGATCGAATTTTTCAAATAACTCTAGCGAATCTGCAAAGACAGCATATATGTCATACGGATATGGTTGTTCTGTTCCCATTTTTTCCAAAAGAGAAAGCATCTGTGCTGTGGAATTCTCTGTGTAACGGTATGCAAGGGACTGAAGAATCCGGTCTTTGTCAATTGTGTTTTCAGTTTTGTGGAAATAATCAGCAATACTATTTTCCGTCAACGAATCTTGGAATTCATGAAGCTTTGAAATGATAGAATATTTGGCAGTGGAAGCATCATTGTCGTATAATAAATCTTTATTTAATAATGCTATCAAAGCATCTCGATCTTTTTCTTCAAATAGTTCATAATTGTCAAATTCCATCCAGGCATCATTGAAAATAGTTGTGTCTTTTGATTCAAGATTCTTCATAATATTTGATCCCTGTGGTTCTTCAAAGTAAGTTCCTGAATTTTCATTCAATGCAAAATCAAAGGTGCTAAATATTTGTTCATCCAATGTAGAGTTCGTCAAATCTGCAGGCATGAAAATGGTCAAGTATGTTATGTACTTATTACAGTAAATTACCCTTTCTGAATGAACCAATTTACTGGTTTTGTCAATAGACTTCAATTCTAAGACAGGGCATGTATTTTTGTATTTGGTATAATGCCAGTGGGTAATGTCATTGGTGTCAATTTGCGAGTATTTTGCAAGGCTGTCTCTGCTCATATTCTCAGGTGATAAATCAAATTCACCATATGGAGATGCACGTTCAAATTGCACATTTACATTTACTCCGTTTTGCGGATATCGAAAACAAAATTCTTTGTTTATGCCTCCTTCTTCATTTTCAATAAAAGTAGCCAAAGGATCTGGAGGTAATTCAATAGTGAAGTCAGCATCTTCAAATGAAAATGTTGTATTATTTTCTAAGATATTGGGATGAAGAATTTCAAAAGCATCAAAAAACGAATCATCTCTTTGTCCAGCACTAGATGTGTGCCCAATTTGGTACATCAAAGATCCTCTTAATACAGTTTTGATAAAGAAGGAATTACCAGAAACAATGTTTTTGCATTCTTCTTCTCGGACCGGAAGACCCAAATAATAATGATCCTTAGAATCCACGGTCTGTGCATGAAATGAATTTCTCATTTCTTTATGAATCATCTCCAGAGATTCATCTGGATTGATGTAGAGAATACTAGATGGAAGACATCCATATCGTAATAAATACTCATTGCCATTGGATGGATCCGTGTACAATTTGTATGCAAACAGCATACTGTCGCGATCTGAATATTCTTCATGCAAGACATTCGAAGTGATAAATGGAATATCATCTGGAAAGGAATATGCAAATCCTTTTTCTGGATCACGCTGCTTTTTAAACTCCAGCACAGGAATATCATATGTCTGAAAACCGTGAAGTACCTTTTCGACATGAGGGTGATCCAATCCTTCCTTTGTTAAGCTCATGCATGCCAAAGCAATATTCATTGAAGGATGATCAACGACAAGCATCTTTGTTTGAAAAATATTAGATTCTGCTTGAGCGGTATAAACCAATTGTCCATTTATCACATCATCCAATATTTCGACATCGGGATCTCCACCAAATGTAGGAGTTGACAAAAACTGATAAAGAAAAGTTTGAGGTTGAATTTTCTTGTCACCGGTGAAAACCATATACATCAAGCCCAGATCAATTTCGGTGAAAAAATGAAAGGATCCGAAATCTCCTGTATTTGCGATTTCGATATGAGAGGGTGATTGAAATTCAACAATATTTTTGTAATTCCCAGTTCTCCAACGGATGTTTTTGTTTTCATTAAATGCTTCTTCGAATTTTGACGTTTTGCCCGTATATGACACTCTTTCAATTGTATGACCTGAGTTTTTTAACTGATCCAAAATTGAATTGTCTCCAAAAAACAAATGGGAATCTAAGATGGCAAATGTCTTTTCTTTCGAAGCCAACCTAATAAATTGGGCCGCACAGCTGTCAGGCTGTAATTCTTCACTTAAAGTCAACTCAGTTTCATAGCTTTTGAGATCTCCAGAAAGATATGGTTCAATTAACGCATCCAGATTGGAATTATATGATGTGAAGATGTCTGCATTTAGATCTTTGTAGTTTTCTTTGATAGAAATATTTGGATCATATTCTGTGAGCCCACGATATTTTAATCCAAGATTTTTTGCAACCCGCAATAGGTATAAGCTGAGTGTTGTGATCTTGCCATCTGTTTCTATAATTCTTTGGTAAGAAAATGGGTTAGATTTTGAGTCGTCATTGGCCTCTTCTTCAATATTGTTCATTCCTTCGAAAAAGCTTTCATTCATATTTCTACTTGCAATAGAATCAATCTTTGTACAATCGTTTTCGGTGCAAAATAGAGAACAAGAACTTAGTGCATCAAATACAGCCATGTCCAAATCAAAAACTTCATGACGATTACTTTCAATGACTCCATAGATATAAGATGGCTGGGTTAAATCTCCACCTGAGATTTTCCAAAGCCAACCTTTTTTTGATTCCTGAGTCCATGAAGTTTGGCACAAAATGAATAAACTTATGAATAGGATGAGATAATTTTTCATGGGCGTTTTCTTTTCTAAATTCTAATAAAATTTAAATGCTTCTGCATCAAATATTCCTTTATCACTCATTTTTATCTTTGGAATGACAAGCAATGCCATAAATGACAAGGTCATAAATGGAGCTTTTAACTTGCATCCCATGGTTTTGACAAACCTATCTATTTTCGCATATGCGTGGCCAATCTCCTCGCAAGATTTATCGCTCATCAAACCGGCAATAGGCAAGGAGATCTGATGTTTTCCAGATGCACTTACTGCAGAAAGTCCACCTTGAGATTCAACCAACAGATTCACAGCATTTTCTAGGTATTCGTCGCTTGTGCCAATGGCCACAATGTTGTGAGAGTCATGTGCCACCGTTGAAGCAATCGCTCCTTCCTTAAGTCCAAATCCTTTTATGAAACCAACGGATGGTTGTGTTTGTCGATATCTGTTTACGACACTGATTTTTAGAATATCTTTCGCTGGATCAGATTGAACAATACTGTTTTTGATTTTAGGTTTTGCACTGTTCTTTTCCGTTATTAATTCTCCGTCGATGGCAAGAATGCTTGGGACGTTCCAGTCTTTTGCATACAAGGTAAATTCAGAAACGTGGACTTTGTCAATAGCAAAATTGTTGATGATCTTATGTTCTTTTTGTTTTAAATGCACCTTGCCGTTGTCGTGTATTTTTTCACCATTGATCCAGGTCTGTAATACATTAAAATTTTCAACATCATCGACAACAATAAAGTCTGCTTGATCTCCTTCTTTAAGTAGGCCAACGTTCATGCTATAATGGTCTACCGGATGCTTGCATGCGATATTTAGAATGTCAAATAGATTGTATCCATTTTTTAGTGATCTTTTGACCAATTGATCAATGTGTCCTTCAAGTAAATCATCTGGATGCTTGTCGTCACTACAAAACATAACGTCAGCTGGATGCGTTCCAATCAAGCTGTGTAGGGCTTCATAATTTTTTGCAGCAGATCCTTCTCGGATCAATATTTTCATTCCATGTTTTAGCTTATGCAATGCTTCTTCAAGTGTGAAACATTCATGGTCCGTTGATATTCCAGCATGGATATATCTAATGGCATCATCGCCTTTTAAGCCAGGTGCATGACCATCAATGGGTTTGCCTATTTGTTGTGCGTGCTTTAACTTTTTTATGACCTCAGGATCAGAATGCAATACACCTGGATAATTCATCATTTCTGAGAGGTAGAAGATATCATCTGAAGCCAATAATTCTTTTACGTCTTCACTGTTTAATTCTGCTCCAGCAGATTCAAAGCTGGTGGCGGGTACACAACTAGGCGCCCCAAAATGGAACTTTAATTTGGCAGACCTTGCATTTTCTATCATATAATATACACCTTCTTTTCCGACTACATTGGCGATTTCATGCGGGTCAGAAATGGTGGCCACTGTACCATGTTTTAAAGCAATTCTCGCAAACTCATATGGAACCAGCATTGAACTTTCAATATGAATGTGGCTGTCTACAAATCCAGGTAGAATAAATATATCCGGAGCCTCCTCGGTTTCGCGAATGGCAGCAATTTTACTTCCTGCCATTTCTATGACGCCTTTGTATATGCGTCGCTGATGAATATCAACGATATTGCCACTAACAATTTTCATATTGACAAGATACAATCTTTAATGAAATGAACTAAGGTTCCATAAGCTTGACAAATCCTCAATGTCAGCATACATTGAATTCGTTAAAATTACTACCTTGTAATAATCTAGTAACTAGTGTTTGTCAAATAAATAAATATTAATGTTAAGCTCGAAAAGTTTCATTTCGGGAATATTTAAACACAAGTAAAAATAAGCTCAATTTGTTGCCAAGCCCAAAAAAGCATAGCCTTCCCGATTTGGTCCCGATGAACCGGGATAAATGGGTGTGGGAGCTAGCCATGGAGGGCCGCTTTAAATCGCGATGATTTTTTGGTTTCCTTTTTCATCTAGGAAAAAGGAAAAGAATTTTAAAAATTAAATTGACAAAGTATTTAGTGTATGACTATCCTCAAAAAAGAACATGTACTGCAACAAACTAAGTTGTGGATTGAAAACTTCGTTATTGGTTTAAATATTTGTCCATTTTCAGCCCGATCGTACAATGAGGATGCCATTTCATATACGGTCCAGTTTGGAGATGATGATCAAGATTTGTTGAATGCGTTTGGTTCGATACTTCTACAAATGAATGATGATAAGGAAGACCAAATTTCAAATGCTTTTTTTATCCTACCAAACTTTTCTGAACTAGACGATTTGCTGGATTTGACGGAAGATCTAAACGGATTGCTCGAAGATCATTCTTTAGAATCGACATTTCAGCTTGTGAGTTTTCATCCCTATTATATTTTCGATGGTGCAGAAAGTACTGATCCGGCAAACAAAAGAAATCAATCTCCTTTTCCGATGATTCATATCTTGCGTTCTGAGGAGGTCGAACGAGCGATTGAGGAGTTTGGAGATACTCAAAAAATAGTCGTCCGAAACATTGAATTGCTCCGTTCTCAAAATTAATTTTTTGTACTTTTCAAGTTCAATCAAATCCTTATGAGTCAATACATTATTGCGATAGATCAAGGCACGAGTAGTTGCCGTTCTGTTCTGGTTGATATGAATGGAAAAATCGTAGACATTACGCAAAAAGAATTTACCCAAATTTTTCCAAAATCCGCTTGGGTCGAACACGATGCGAATGAAATCTGGCAAACCCAAATGGAAGTCTTTGAACAATTGATGGATCGAAATTCGGTGTCTCCTGATCAAGTTCTTGGCATAGGGATAACCAATCAAAGAGAGACCACAGTGGTATGGGATGCAGAGACTTCTGAGCCCATACATAATGCGATCGTTTGGCAAGATAGACGGACCGCGTCAATATGTGAAGGAATCAAAAAATCGGGTCTGGACAAATACATTTATGAGAATACCGGTTTGGTCGTAGACGCCTATTTTTCGGGTACGAAAATTAAATGGTTACTTGAGAATGTAGATGGGGCAATGGAGAAAGCAAAGGCAGGTAAGCTAAGATTCGGGACCATTGACTCTTGGTTGATTTGGAAAATGACCGGAGGCAAAAGTCACTTAACAGATTATACCAATGCATCCAGAACGCTGATCTATAATATTAGAAAGAAAGAATGGGATGAAAAGATTTTAGCAGCACTTGATATTCCTCCATCAATGTTGCCTAAAGTCAAGTCTTCCGCTTCAGATTTCGGTCAATTCGAATACAAAGGCACAGCCATTCCCATATGCGGTGTGGCAGGTGATCAACAATCGGCATTGTTTGGACAAGCATGTTTTTCAAAAGGCATGACCAAAAACACATACGGTACCGGTTGTTTTTTATTAATGAATATTGGTGATGAATTTATCCAATCTCAAAATGGTCTATTGACGACTCTTTGTTGTAACAAAGAAGGAGAAGTCTGTTATGGTTTAGAGGGGAGTGTGTTCGTTGCTGGTGCAGCCATGCAGTGGTTGCGTGATGGATTGAAACTCATCAAAGAGTCTGCAGAGTCAGAAGCCATTGCAAAAGAATTGGCAGAAGACAATGATGTATTTGTGGTACCTGCATTTACGGGTTTAGGTGCACCTTATTGGAATATGTATGCGCGTGGTTCTGTATTTGGACTTACACGAGGAACCACTGACAAGCATTTGGTCAAAGCAACACTAGATTCTCTGGCCTACCAAAGCCATGATGTAATCAAAGCGATGGAAGAAGATGCCGGATTTAAAACAAGTTCACTGAATGTCGATGGTGGAGCATCTGCAAATAATTATTTGATGCAGTTTCAGGCAGATCTCATTGAAGCTCAAGTGGAAAGACCAAAAGAAATAGAGTCAACAGCTCTTGGTGCAGCCTATCTTGCCGGAATGCATCTGGGTATTTGGAATGCTGACAAAATTATTGACAATAGAAAAGTCGACCAAAAATTCCAACCCTCTATGGACAAAGAGAAGAGAAATTCTCTGATAAAGACATGGAAGAAAGCCGTAGAAAGATCAATGGATTGGATAGAAGAATAGAAAGATTCAAATAAGGATTTAATTCAATAATACATCGTAAATGAAAAACATCATTTTATACCTCACGGTCATTATGACTTGTAATATTCTCGTGGCGCAAGATGTAGAAATACTTTTCGAAACCAACTTCAATGGTGAGACTCAAGGGTCATTAGAAAAATTAATTGAACATGTCCGGTCAGGAACTGAAATCAGAGTAGGATGGGCAATGGATTTTGATGGTGATGGACTTGCAGATGTTGAGCATTGGGCACCTTGCGAATTTATCAGCGTATACGACGGTCATGTTTATAATCAAATCAGAAATATTCATCAACAATCACCAGGGCCTGGAGGAATGAAAATTTCTGGGAAAGAAAATTACTGGTATGCATTGATTGGAACAGATGGTATTATGCAACACAAGTTTATATTAGAACAAAAACCTGTCTTGGATTTTGAAGGTGTTGATATTTCGGATGAAGAAAAACAGAAAATAATAGACAATCTATCCAAGGTGAAAGAAGAAAGAGTTCAAACCAAATGGGTCATTGATTGATGGCCACTAATAGTGTACAAGACTTTCTACGCTTTCGCTGAATGCATTTAATTTTTCTTTTCCGTTGAGAAAATCAAGCTCAATGATGAAGGAAAAACCGGCAACTTCTGATTCTGCCATTTCCACCAATTTAGCCTGCTGCGGTTCCACCCGTGGCCAAAAGATCGTCGTGGATTAACACTTTTGAAC
>JAHDDD010000100.1:0-2877 GCA_020629535.1 Saprospiraceae bacterium | reverse complement strand
AGGA
Source organism: Saprospiraceae bacterium (assembly GCA_020629535.1). Taxonomy (GTDB): domain Bacteria; phylum Bacteroidota; class Bacteroidia; order Chitinophagales; family Saprospiraceae; genus JAHDBF01. The sequence continues at coordinate 2,873 of JAHDDD010000100.1, read as the reverse complement.
AAAACCGGCCACTTCTGATTCCGCCATTTCTACCAATTTCGCTGCAGCCGCTGCCGTTCCACCTGTTGCCAATAGATCGTCGTGGATTAACACTTTTGAACCTTTCGGTAAATCATTTTTATGCATTTCAACGGTGGCGGAACCGTATTCCAGTTCGTAAGAGCTTTCAAACGTTGGACCTGGCAGCTTGCCCTTTTTTCTGACCATCAAGAATGGTACATTCAATTGTTGAGCAATCATAGGACCGAACAAAAAGCCTCTGCTGTCGATGGCAGCAACTGCAGTTACTCCAAGTAACTTCGCTCTTTCAGCGAAGTGATCAGCTATGTCTTTTACCAATTCGGCATTGAGAAATATCGTGGTGATATCTTTGAAGATGATTCCTGGCTTCGGGAAATCAGGGATATCTCTGATGATTTCTTTAACTCTTTGCTGTAGCTCCATCCTTAATATATTATTGATTCGTTTAATTTGTCACAACTTACAAAAATTGTTATTCTTGATGCTTAATCTTTTTTCCTCAAATTAGGTTAATAAACTAAACAAGAATTATGCAGCAACCGGAATATAGGTTTTCCATCTTGAGCAGAGCAAAAAGATTAGCACAAGCAGAAAGTAATCATTATGATATTATTATCATCGGTGGAGGAATTACTGGCTGTGGTATTGCTTTAGATGCCGCCTCAAGAGGAATGAAAACATTGTTGATTGAAAAGAAAGATTTTGCTAGTGGCACCAGCAGCAAATCCACCAAACTCATACATGGAGGCCTTCGATATCTCAAACAATTGGATTTTGGATTGGTAAAAGAAACCGGACTGGAACGGGCAAAGGTGCATGCCATCGCCCCGCATCTGGTTCACCCTGAAAAGATGCTACTACCTATTGTCGACAAAGGCACATTTGGGAAAATGTCCGCTTCTCTTGCCATCTCAGTCTATGATTTTTTAGCCAAGGTTGAAAAAGAAGATTTGAAGGAGACAATGACAAAAGCAGAAACGCTTGACATTGAACCGCTCCTACGTGAAGACATTTTAAATGGAGGAATCGTTTATTCGGAATACCGCACTGATGATGCTCGTTTGTCCATTGAGTTGGTGAAAAAGGCAGTTGAACTTGGCGCAGATGCATTTAATTATTGTGAAATGTCAGAAGGTGAATATGAAGGAGGCAAGATGATTGGAATCAAATGCAAGGATGTTTTTTCAGATCATGAATTTGTGTTTAAAGGGAAACACATTGTTTCTGCAGCTGGTCCGTGGGTTGACATACTGAGAGAAAAAGATAAGTCGAAAAAGGGTAGTAGTTTGCATTTGACAAAAGGAGTACATCTGGTTTTTCCTCATGAAAAATTGCCTGTAAATCAAGCACTTTATTTTGATGTTTTTGATGGAAGAATGGTTTTTGCGATTCCTCGTGGAAAAATAACTTATGTTGGAACAACGGATACGACGTATTCTAGTGACCTCGATAAAGTTATCTGTAATCAGAAAGATGCGGAATATGTATTAGGCGCGATCAATGCTTTTTTTAACATAGAACCATTGACAATAGATGATGCTGAATCTTCTTGGGCAGGTTTAAGACCTTTAATTCATCAAGAAGGTAAATCACCCACCGAATTGTCTCGCAGAGACGAGATCTTTCTAAGTGACAGTGGATTGATCTCTATTGCAGGAGGAAAATTGACGGGATACAGAAAAATGGCTGAAAGGGTTTTTGAAAAGATTGCAGATATCGATGATTCATTCGAAGAAAAAGACTCGACAACAGACCAAATTTACCTTTGCGAAAATCCTTTTGAAAACTATCAAGAGGTGAAGTTGTACATTGAAAATTTGAAGGCAGATATAGCAAAATTTGGATTGAGTGAATTCCATGCTTGGTACCTCATCACCACCTACGGGAAATCAGCAAACCAAATCTTGAAAAAATTTCAAGAACTAAATCATGAAAATGTCGATAGAAGATTATTGGCGGCAGAGCTATGGCACGGCATATATTATGAATCCGTTCTTCATCCTTGTGATCTTTTAAACAGAAGATCTGGAAGAATATATTTTGATATTCAATCCATCCAAGATGCAGAAGATTGGATTATTGAAGAAATGAGATTATATGTCGATGTGGATGAGACCAAAGCAGCGCAGTATAAGCATGATATTCGAGAAATGCTTGACGAGGTGGTGGCCTTCAAAAAAGCTCAAAAGAACTCATAATGGAAGTAAAAAGATGGAAATATTATTTGGGCTGGGCAATGAGCTTGTTTGTCATTTTGGGTCTCGGATCAAATGCAATGGCTAAATTAATGATGGCTCCTATGATTATAGATGGATTGGCAAAAGTGGGTTTGCAAGATTCAGTATTGATTATCGGCATCATTGAGTTAAGCTGTATCGTGCTTTATTTGGTACCCCAAACCTCCAAATTTGGCTTCTATTTACTATGCAGCTTTATAGGTGGAGTTATTGTAACTCAATGGATTTCAGGAGATTCTCCAACTATGGGCATTGTTATGGCTGTTCTCTTGTATTTGGGAACGATGCTAAGAAGACCTGAAATGAGTGACTTTTCTATTGAAAAATAGCGTATTTTCATCACATTGAATATCCTCTAAAAAGTTAAAGTTGAGCAGGATTTATTGTTGGTTTTCTTTATATTCTTGATAATTATATATATTATTGCGGCGATTCCTATATGAATTTCACGCACACTCTTTAGACGAAATTTTATCTCAGTAAAGCTCATAATAAAACAGAACATGAAACACATTTTTGCAACAATTACGCTTGTTTTTGCTGCTATTCTAATGACCACAGCGCAGAACGATTACTCTCAATGGCAATTGGGTGTAAGCGGCGGAAAAATGGTTT
>JAHDDD010000099.1 GCA_020629535.1 Saprospiraceae bacterium | reverse complement strand
CGATCATTGAGCGTGTAGAAAAGATCCTCCAAATAGAACAAGCAGCCGGAAATAGAATTAAGATCTGTATTGGCACTGATTCTCAAAAAAGATCTACCATTGTTGGTTTTGCTACAGTGATTGTTTTTTTGAGAGAAAAGAAAGGCGGCTTTATGCTCATCTCTAATTTCAAAGAAGAAAAAAAGATGTCTTTGAAGGAAAGAATGATACTTGAGGTTTCGCATTCAGTTGCTGTTGCTTATCATCTTTGTGATCTTTTGGATAAGTACAATGTCGAACTGGAAGTCCATGCGGATATCAATACAGATCCTCATTTCCAATCACATGTTGCATTGAAAGAAGCCATGGGTTATATCCTTGCGATGGGATTTGGGTTCAAAGCCAAGCCAGATGCTTTTGCAAGTAGCTCTTGTGCAGACAAGTTGATATAAATAAAACTCAGTTTTGAGTATTGAATAAGAGCTTACAATGTAAATTCCCGTTTGAAGTCAATAATTTCAATAATCAAACCGATAGACACATCTTTGTTTATACACTTGACCTCCCGCCAAAATCGTATTTCCAAAAGATGATTGGTTAATGCTGTTGGGTGGATGCTGGGTTTCGAAACAGAAATATTTTCCATTTCCTGTATAAAATTGCATGCCAGGTTGATCTGTAAAAACCTCCATTGTCAAATCTGTTGTAGGGCAATAAGCTGCAGCGCACAATTCTGAAACGGAAGGATTTTTAAAATTAAAATGATGATCGAAAATTCTTCCGTTTAATGATTGGAAAGAACCCAGCTCAAAAAATGGATCGGCATTTAATAGTTTACCAGTAGGAATTTTATTCTCATTTAGTTCAACAACATTCTTTTTTGAAATGAAGAATTGATGATTATCGAGATTTGGACTTTTGTCAAGATTGAAATAACCATGACTGGTCATGTTGATGGGCGTATCAACATCTGTCTCTGCTTCAAAGTCAATAACCAAGTCGTCTTCCACCAATGCATACGAGACTCTAAAGTTGCGATTGCCAGGGAAACCATCAGATAAGTGCGGTCGATACATCTCAAATACAATCTGGTATTCGCTCAATTGTTTGGCTTCCCAAATTTGTAGGTGCAATCCTTCTGGACCGGAGTGAAGCGTGTTTTCACCATCATTCTGTTCGAGTTTGTAGGTCTTTCTGTTGATGGAAAATTTGCCTTCTGAAATTCTGTTTGCATAGGGTCCAATGATGGCACCAGAAAATTTCCTGTTCAATCGATATGAATCAAGGTCCTCGTAGAATTCGTGGACTTCAAGTTTTTCATTGCCAACAATAGGAATCTTAAGAGAGACAATACGGGCTCCTAGGGGGTGTACTTTCAACTCCATTCCTGAAATGGATTGGAGTTGAATCAGATTTTCAAGCATGCTTTACCTAATTGAACAAGTTTCAGCAGCTTCAATCAATAATTCATTGATTTCGTTAGAGTACAAATCTGGAGCAGCGATATCGATCTCATTTGACTTCAACGATTTTAATACTTCTTCATTTCTGATGACATCGACTTGTACACTGTCTTCATCCCAAAAAGTCATCGTGATGATGTTACCCTTTTTTATTTTTTTCAATTTTGAATCTTTAAGATCCCCTAAATGAAAAGAATAAATTACATTCCTTGATTTCAAATTTGACTTATCATCAGCCTCCTCCGAAATCAACATTGAACAACTACATGGATCGGCATCATCGTAGACGATTTTTTTGTTGACAATGTTAAATGGGTAGGTATGAGATTCTGCATCGAGTAAAGCATCAGCAACATCAACCAGCATGTCAATGTGCTCGTTTTGTTTCTCTTGCTTAATCTCATTCAACAGTTTATCTCTTGAACCTTGTGCGAATATTTGGGTTGTTGTAAAAAGTAGGACAATAAGTAATGTTGCTTTCACAATAATTTGCTTTAAAATTGAAAATATAATCTTAATTTTGATTAGATTTCAAATTAATATTTTTTAACATATAAATTCATTCAAACCGCATGAAAAATATCCTTCTAACGGTATTCCTTTCGGTAATATTATTGGGTGTGAACTATGGTCAGGTAGAAACACCAGCTCCAAGTCCATTTTGTAAAGTGGAGCAAAAAATCGGCCTAACTGACGTAACATTGGAATATTCTAGACCAAGTGCAAAAGATCGTACAATTTTTGGCGATTTAGTTCCATAAAATGTGGAGAACAGGTGCAAACAAAGCAACTGCACTCGAAATCAGCACTGATTTAAATATTGGTGGTGTTGATGTTCCAGCTGGTAAATATGCTGTATTTACAAAGCCAGGTATGTCAAGTTGGCAAGTTATGCTTTACAACAATACTGAATTATGGGGAGTTCCAGATGAAATGGTTGATTCATTGATTGTCGCTAACTTTTCAGTTAAGCCGTCAAAATCAACAAACAAACTTGAAACCATGCTCATCAATTTCGATAATCTAAGAAATGATGGTGCAACCATGGATATTTGTTGGGAAAGCACAGCTGTTTCTATTCCAATAAAAGCACCAACTGATGATTTGGTAGCGAAAACCATTGAAAAAACAATGGGTGGTCCTTCTGCAGGTGACTACTACAGAGCAGCAAGATATTACAGAGAATCAGGGAAAGACCTTGACCAAGCATTGACATGGATGAACAAATCTTTGGAAATGAATGGAGACAAATTCTGGACATTAAGACAAAAAGCTTTATTGCTTGCAGATATGGGCAAATACAAAGATGCCATCACCGTTGCGAAAAAATCAATCGAAATGGCAAAAGAAGCAGGTAATGAAGGGTACGTAAAAAGCAATGAAGAATCCATCACGGAATGGATGAAAAAATAAACTAACAAAATCTTTTTGTTGTAAAGAGCCGTTAGTAATAATGGCTCTTTTTTATTTTGCATAAATTCAATATTCGACAATAGAGATGTTCCTTTATCCGGAAAATATTTTTGAAAAACTTGAATTCGACAAAATCATCGAACTCTGCCAACGCTATTGCAAAGGTCAAAAGGCAAAAGACATTTTGGCTTCTCCAACGATTTTTGGAGATCCCTCACGTATTGACCGTATGCTAAAAGAGGTTGCAGAGCTGAAGCAAATGATTGAAGATGGGGTAGGCATCAGCCTGCGCCATTATACCAGCGTCGACGAAATTTTATTTTGGTTGAGGAAGATCGATTATGTGCTTGAGATTGAAAACATACTTCACCTCTATGATCACATATTGAGCATTTATGAATTAAAAGAATTCTTTAAGTCCAAAAAAATTAAACTCACATACCCGAAAACTTCCGAGATTTTAGAGCAAGTAGAATTTGATACCTTACTCATTAAATCATATCATAAGATTTTTGATGAAGAAGGTCAGATCAAACCAAATGCAAGCCCAGATTTAGCCAAAGTTTCAAAGCTTATCGACTCCAAAACAAGAGAACTCAATAAGACCTTTGATAAAATGGCAAATGACTTTGCCCGATCAGGTTATCTGAAAGATAATAAGGAAACCTTGAGAAATGGTCGACGGGTGATGAGCGTTCAGGCCGAACATAAAAGGAAAATAAAAGGAATCATTCATGATGAATCTTCTACGGGAAGAACAGTCTATATCGAACCTGAAGAGATTCTTTATATCAACAATCAACTGGTAGAATTAGAATCACAAAAAAGACATGAAATAAGAAAAATCCTTGCTGGACTTTGTGATACACTTCGACCCTTTGCCGATGATTTTGAATTGTGGCAACGCATATTGGTCAGGTTAGACCTTATCAATGCCAAGGCAAAATTGGCCATGGAGTATGATGGGCATGCACCCAAAATCTCTGAGAAAAAAGTGTTAAATCTCAAAAAGGCAAGACATCCTCTTTTGGTAATTCTTCACAATAAGGCGAACAAGAAAGTGGTACCCTTTGATGTGAATATTGATAATGAAAACAGAATTCTAGTCATCAGTGGACCCAATGCTGGAGGAAAATCCGTTACAATGAAAGCCATCGGACTGAATAGTCTCATGCTTCAAACAGGTATGCTCATACCGGTTCTCCCAGATAGTGAAGTTGGATTGTTCAAAGGTTTTATGGTGGATATTGGAGATCAGCAATCATTAGAAGATGATTTAAGTACTTATAGTTCTCATTTGAAAAACATGGGAACATTTCTTGGAAAGGCTAGCAGAAATTCTCTTTTTCTCATCGATGAATTTGGAAGTGGCACAGATCCAAAATTGGGCGGGGCCATTGCAGAAGCGATATTGCATAGTTTGGTCAAAAAGCAAGCGCTGGGAGTTATTACCACCCACTATTCCAATATCAAAATGTACGCATATAAGAATACTGGTCTGTTGAACGGCGCAATGGAATTTAATAAAGAAGAACTAAAACCCACCTACAAATTAAATGTAGGAAAGCCGGGAAGTTCATTTGCTTTTGAAATTGCAGAGAATGCCGGATTGCCTGGCCATGTATTACGCAATGCACAAAAAAATGCAGGAGCAGGAACCAAGTCCGTTGAGCAACTCCTAGTGGATCTGCAGGAAGAGAAGAGACAATATGAGGCCAAGCTGAGTGAAAACAAAAAAGAAAAAGAGAGATTGCAGAAATTGATCAAGAGCTATGAATCTGCATTTGGAGATCTTGAGTTTAAACGAAAGAAACTCAAAATGGAGAAGAAAGAATTGAAGCTATCAGAAATGAATGCTTCGGAGCTTGAATTGAAAACATTGATCAAGCAATTGAAAGAAGAGAAGAAATTGGAAGATGCCAAAGAGTTGGCTGAAAAGTTGAAACAAGAAAGGCAAGAAGTTGTCGGGCAAATCAATGATCTTAAAGAGGAGGTTTTTTATTCTGATGATTTCGATCCAGCTGAAATAACAGTAGGTTCTTTTGTAAAGATGAGGAGTGGCGGAGATCCAGCTGAAATTCTGGCCATTGAAAAAGAGGTTGCAACATTATCAATGGGCTTCATGCAGGTCCGTGTACCTGTGAAAGAACTGGTTCCGGCTAAAATTCCAATTCAAATTAATCAAAAGAAATCAGTAAATGCTGAAACAGTACATAATCCATTTCATCTAGAACGCAAATTAGATATTCGAGGCTATACAAAGATGGATGCAGAAGACCATCTGCAGGAATATTTGGACAATGCATTGATGAGCAACTTGAGTACAATTAAAATAATTCACGGTAAAGGGAACGGAATTCTTAGAAAAACGGTTTTGTCAAAATTGAAAGAATACAAAGACGTTAAAAAAATCTGGCATCCAGAAGATGAAGAAGGAGGCCAAGGCGTGACATATGTCGAATTCTAGTATTGATAAAGCAAAATGAAAAGCGCAGCCAAAGCGAGTACCAATCCATTTCTAAAAATGATGCAACGACTTTTGTTGCACAATGAGCTCGTGCTCTATGGACTTGTCTTGGAAGTAGATGAAGATCAAGTATTGGAAGTGATTGTATTGTTGTATGAGATTTACAATGTGGAAAGCAAGAACTTTCGTGGTGAAGCTCCAAAGTTTGACAAAGAAGCAGCCAAATGGTCTTCAAAGATTTTGTTTCATGCTGCTCAATTCTTGATGTACAGAGATCATAAACCTGAGTTACTTGAAAATTTCTTTGTTCCATATGCTTTTGAGGGCTGCAGCCATTCTGACGGCAGATATTTGCCTTCGATTTATACCTGAGATATTGATGCAATTGGACCGTGCAGATGTTGAGGATCCATTGATTAAAATTTTGAAGTCGATTCTTCATGAGTGGCATTTCAGTGGTTTGCTAGGGAAAGAAATCCTAAAAGCTGTCGAGTTCGGAAGTGCATTTGAAAATCAATGCCTTTTGCAAACGTATGTAGATAGGGTTATTGATAAAAAACAAACCCAAATTGCTCAACAAGAAAAAATAAAGCCCCACATCTTAGCTTCCTTGGGAGGCTACAGAGATATATTTTGGAAAGATTTTAATTAAGTGTTATGAATACATCAGTTGACCAGTTAAACAAAGTGCTGGATTATATCAAAGAGACCTTTGTTGGGAAAGATCCTATCATAGATTTACTAGGAATTTGCTTGGTAGCAAGAGAGAATGCCTTCTTGCTAGGACCTCCTGGTACTGCCAAAAGTGCAATTGTACGGATGCTTTCTTCTTGCGTCGAAGGAGGAAAGAATTTCGAATATCTTCTTACGAGATTTACTGAGCCAAACGAAATTTTCGGTCCATTTGATATACGAAAATTGAAAGATGGTGAATTGGTTACAAATACGGAAGGTATGTTGCCAGAAGCATCAATGGTTTTTCTCGATGAGATATTCAATGCCAATAGTGCCATCTTAAACAGTCTGCTCATGGCCCTCAATGAAAAGATTTTCAGAAGAGGAAAGCAAACGTTAAAACTCCCTGCATTGACTTTTGTGGGAGCAAGTAATTTGTTGCCAGAAGAAGAAACATTGGAAGCTCTTTTGGACCGGTTTCTCATCAGGGTTCGCTGCGAAAATGTCGATCCTGAAAAACTGGAGCATGTTTTGGTAGCAGGGTGGAATCTGGAAAATAGGAGCAAAGCAGAAAAGCCAAAGATCACACCGCAACAAGTGATCGAAATGCAAAGCAGTTGTAAAAAGGTGGACATGAAAGACATCATGAAAACGTACCTTGACCTTGTTCACAGTATGCGTAATGCTGGTATCAAGGTATCTGATAGGCGAGCTGTAAAATTCCAAAACCTAATTGCAGCAAGTGCTTTTATCAGTGGACGCACAACGGCAGTTTTATCAGATCTTTGGGTTCTAAAATACACATGGGATACAGAAGAACAGATTGATATTCTTTCAGGCATGGTTAATACTGTGATTGAAAAAGATGAAGAAGAATTGAAACATCCGCAAGCACAGATGAAACAAAGACCAGATGCCGAGCAACTTCTAAAGGAAATAGACGAATTATCTTCTAAATGGTCCAACAATGAAACCACCATGGAAGAAAGAAATGTAGTGAAGGACAAACTCAGATACGTACAAGCAAGAAGCAAATGGGTTCAAAATCCAGATCATAAAAAAATCCTACAGGAGAAAATAGATTCACTATGGAAGCAAATGCTGGAAACGGTCTAGAATATTGGATCTGTGTTGAATCAAAATGGGTGGATTCGCTCTTTGGTTTGAGAGAATGGTCCCATTTGAAAATCGCATTTGAAAATGAATTGATATGGGTCAGAGGCTTCAGTGCTTCAGAGATTAATTCATCAAAAGTATTGAGTTTGCCATTTGTGAAAAGACTATATTCGAAAGATGGGCATCTTGTCGCATACGGTCAAAAGTTACCCTTGAGGCCAGAACCTAATCAATTGTGGACTCCAATACAAAGAGGATTAAGGATTGAGCTACCAAAACAAAATTTTAATTTTTTCGGAATTGATCAACAGCTGAATGTCCGATTGATTGAGTCAGAAAAAGAAAGGAGCGTACAGGCCTGTTTAGTTCCTTTGACCACATTGGGAAAGTACATTCAAGATGCTCCAGATATTCGATTGAAAAATTTGTATTGGACAGTCTTTGAAGAGACTCAAGCATTGATTATTGGCACACCTATTCTTCCACTTTTAGGGAACGATTTTTATGTACGTGAATGTTTTCTTATTCCACTTGGGTATCAGTTAGAGTTTGAGTCATTGACACATCATTTTGCGAAAGCATTGAATGAAGATGGGAGGCATTATGTCATTTTAAATCTTGTAAATGCACCTACGAAAATTTCAAAAAATGACTTTGTATCATTGTCAAGAGGATCATTTAGAAAAACAATGGAGGCAATGAAAAATATTTCACAACTGTCTTCCGAATTATGAAAAATAGAACACAAATATATTTCCAACCAATTGTAGATTATTTCTGGCAATATGAAGAGAATGGAAAAGTGATCGCTATTCCAAACGCATACACCATTGCATATTCCGAACAGGTTTTTGAAATAGTACAGAATCTTTCAGTTGCTCAATTACCTTCTTTAGGTTCTATTTTATTTGTAATGGCAGCCACAAACCAAAAAGGTGTTGAAAGTGTCAATGCCGTCGCAAGTCTATTGAGGATAAATGAAGGCAACCTTTCAAATCTAAAGTTGGCCATTGAATTTGGAAGATTGCTTGCAGAGTTGCCAGATCAATACAAAACAGGCAAAGGACGAATGGATTTGATGAGAGCCATTTTCAGAAATAGTCACAATGCCAATTCTTTGTATGCTTCAAAATCAATTGCTGCAGGTATTTCTGAATTGAATGTGGCACTCATTCCAAAGCAATCATTGACCGAAAGGTTGAAAGCCAAACAATACAGCTTTGACTTCAAACCATTGCGAATAGCAGGAGATAAGATGAAGTCGGTCAAAGACATTCTACAGGCCATTGCCAATCTTCCGTCCAGAGAATTGATCGAAGAAATGGTTGACGAATTGGATACGGATGAAAAGGAGTCTGACCTGGTAAGTGAACTAGAGCGTCACCACAAAACTTTTCATGTAGGTACTTTGATTAAAAGAATTTGGAGTGGTTTGAAAATCCCAAACCATGCAAGGCTTCCAACCCAGCAGCCTTTTGGTGGAGTAGCAGATATTACCAATAAAGGCAACTTTGACAAATTATTGATATCAGAATTTGCCTTTGATGATGTGGTTTTCATGTCTCGTTTGGCAAACAATGAATCATTGTATCACCATAGAGAATCTCCACCTTCGAATAATGATTATGTAAGAATTATTTTTCTCGATTGTACATTAAAAAATTGGGGAACCATTAAAGCCTTGTCTCACGCTATTCATTTGGCTATTGCTCTGCATCCCAAGAGTAAAACAGAATGTTTGGCTTATGGAGTCGGGGAAAACTATTTTGAAATTGGTCATCAAGATATCGATGAAGTGATTCAAGGATTGGGTTTTTTGGATAGTAGTCTGGATCCTGGCAAAGGTTTGTTGAAGTATTTCGCAGAGAACAAACATTCAAAAAGTGAAATGTTCTTTGTTGGAAGTCAAGAGTCGTTGACGCGATCAGCGATGACTCAATTTATAGCAGAAAATGGAAAGGCCATTGATTATTGGATACATCCTTCTGATGATGGGAAGATTTCATTGTACAAAAATCCGAAATCAGGAAAACGATTTGTCCAGGAAATAAAATTGCCTCTTGCACAACTTTGGGTTAGAAAATCAAAGCCAAAGCAAACAAAAGAATACAATGAATACAATGAATACGTCAGTTTAGATGATTATCCAATTTTGTTTCCTTTTCAAAAAATGAGAAAGAAATTTGAAAGCGACGCATACCAATTTGGTCTAACCAAATACAACGCGTTACTTAAGGGTAGTGTAGCTAATATTCTAAATAGAGGTTGGAAACTTATTAAGAATAATCTTGGCTCTTCGAAAGAATTATTGGCAGTTATAACTAAGATAAATTTAGAAGTAGTTGGCTTTATCAAAACGACAGATGCTCAATATATTTTACAAAATTTTGAAACTGGAGAAATTAAAGAATTGGTCTCTGAATCTTGGTGGAAAGGATCAAGGGTTGAAAGGCGAGGGTTGTATTTCTATGTGACAAACGGAGCCCGGGGAAACGTTGTAACAACCAATGGAGAAATACTTCAGAACTTTGATGCTCTGAGAGACAAAGAGACACCCTTTGTAGTTCATCGTGGATTTAAGGAAGTGTATAAAAATATCCGTAAAATTCATATTACAGCTGAAAACAAACTGAGATTTAATCTCCATGATTTGTTTATTGAAAAGGGAAGATTTAAAATGTTTGCGGTTTCGCATCATATTGTGGCAAATGTAATATCGGTACAGTCCAATGCCAAAGGTATGTTTGAATTTAAAGATGGGAGTAAAATCTACCATAACAAAAGTGGAATGCTCATTTTGGATTCTTCTAATCCTGAAATACCCAGAATTTTTGTACCGTCGGTTTTAGGGAGTACACTTGGACTTGCCACTGAAAATTACTTCGCCGGAGATGTCTATTATCGAGACAGAAAGCGTAGAGTAGTTGTTCTATTAAATCTTCCGAAAGATCAATATTTGAAGACAATTAAGATTGTCAAAAATTTTGTAAAATGTTCCTTGAAAGATACTAGAAGCATGGTTATAAGTGGGACAATTGAATGTGAGCACCCATTTGCAGCAAATACCCTCAATCAGAAATTAATGGAAGAAGGCTATAGCACCAAAGTGATTGACATAGGTATCGAACAGAAATTATTGGAACCTATTGAGTTTAATAAGCGTTTTATACAACCCTTCATAGATCAAATATTAAGTCATGGAGTTTAGATTAAAAGGTGCAACAAAAGATAAATATCCTATTTGTGGATTCTTTGTGGAAAGTACAGAGATCAAAGATTGGTTTGCTGCCCTTGAGCAGGTTTCTGTATCATCTCAATTGTGTCAGATTTTTCCTATTTCAGGTTTGAAAGCCAACTCTGTTTGGGGATGTTTGGTTATGTGCGAATTGGGCCAGAAAAAAGTAAATTTGAGAAATCTAACCTCGGCGCATACGTACAACAGTCAACTGATTATTCCTGAGAAAATGGACGTTCACCCAGTCTTGGGAAAAGAAGATATTAGGCTGCTTTTTTCGTCAAGAAGATATGTAATGCACCCTGATTTTGGTTTGTATGAATTAGAAGAGCCAATGGATGTTACAGACTATTTGAACGGTCAGGACCTTGAAGAGAAAGATACTTTGGCACCAATCAAATTCGAAGGCATTGATCATCGTATCAAGAGCTATAGGATTGAAGCCAAGCCCAAAGAAGATTTGGCCATGGAATTGAAGGATCAAATTTCTACCGAGAGGAAAAAGATAAACACAAAGCCATTGAACTTGTCTGAAAAGGCAAGACTGAAAGTCTATAAACAGTTCTTCAAAAGCAAAGAAGGAGAAAATGGACGTACAGTTGAGGTGAATACAAATGCACAAGGTCTCCAAAAATGGGCATCTAAATTTGGATTCAATTCCAGTGATGCCATTGAAAAAATGAAACAAGATTTTGCTGATCTTGAAGAGAGAAATAAAAAGGAAGTGGACAAACTGATGGACATGTTGAAGAACAATCCGGAGGAGGCGTTGCGATATGCCATCCCTCTAGATGAGCACGGATATTCAAGAAGCCAAGACACCGGTGGAGATTTTAAACTCACAGACCGAGGATTAAACTTATCCCTCTTTGGAGGACTACTAGCGGGCCTTGGCGGTTCAGGAGGATCAGTAAGCCTGGGCGAGGAATTTTTCAAGCTTCAAGATCAATACCGGAAGACAGCAGCCAAGTTAAATGAAGATGGAAAGTACGATGAAGCGGCTTATATCTATATGAGATTGTTGAAGGACTATCATTCAGCAGCAAATTGCCTAAAAAGGAAAGGGGAGTACGACAAGGCGGCAATGATCTTTCTGGAATATGCGAAAAATGAAATTATGGCCGCTCAATGTTATGAAGAAGGGAAGATGTATGATAAGGCCATTGAATTGTATGAGAAAAAAAAGAGATTCGAAAAGGCAGGAGACTTGTTCGTCAAACTAGGCAAACCACATAAAGCAATGGATTCATATCAAAAAGTAGTTGATGATTATTTATCTAAATCCATGCATATTCCGGCGGCCAATTTGATCAAACAGAAAATGCATAATTTTGAACAATGTCAACATGCATTGTTGCAAGGTTGGAGGTCGCACAAAGATCAGGTCAGTTGTTTGAATTTATACTTCTCAAACATTGAAAAAGACGATGATCTTTTATTAGCCATCAAAAGAATCAAGCAACAGGAGTTGAATAACGATAATGAAAGGAGATATTTAACGGTATTGAAGTATACGTTTTCCCGACGTGATCAAATTCGGTCTGAAATAAGAGACATCGCTTATGAAATGGTCTCTGGTCTGCTAAAACAAAATAAAATCAAAAGCAGAGAATTACTTGCTTTCAACACCAAAGATAAAAGGCTGAGAGAAGATACTATGCGGTACGACACGCCGTGAAAAGTTAGTTTTTAGTTCTTAGTTTAGAGTACTTTGTCAATTAAATAATTAGAATTAAAAAGGTCGTCCTTAAAAAGTTAAAAACTCATCACTAAAAACTCATCACTAAAAACTCATCACTAAAAACTTAGAACTTAAAACTAATGCTATCTCATGAAATAGGTTGACACAAAAATTTGTGGATAACTTTTCATAAA